>NZ_VATN01000021.1:0-104083 GCF_005781105.1 Escherichia sp. E2586 | reverse complement strand
GACGAATGATAAGGTATTCAAGGCAGGGTTAAGACGTAAGATGCGAAAAGCAGCCATGGACAGAAACTACCTGGCGTCAGTCCTTGCGGGGAGCAGCCTTTCGTAATCTTGCCCTGAATAGTTACTGCATTTCCTGATAGTGGACCGATTCCACCTTTACCGGGCGCAAAATGATGACTACTGCTACTGCTACTGCTACTGCTACTGCTACTGCTACTGGTATCGAGTTAAAAGAATTTGGTGAAAATTTTCATGACAGACTTTCTGAAGATGAACTGAATTATGCGCTGAGTTACATCGATTTTGGGGAAGAGCCATTAGCTTTTGAAATATTATGTGATTATATCTGCGAAAATGACCTTGTTATAACAAAGAGTGAATATGAGCATCTATGTACTTTTAATAATATCTTCAATCATTTGTTAGAACATGATGTTGTTATTTATTTAAAAAGATTAGTTAAATAGTAATAACGCCTGGTAAGAAATTAAATCTTCCCGGCTTTTTATTATTTAGCTTTCGTTCAGCACACTAAACATTCCGTCACGCATCCCCTTAACTGCCTGTTTAACCAGATAAAGCTCCCTGCGCAGTACCTGTACTTCATTGTTATCTGCAAGCAGGATCAGGCAACCCTCCGAGATCTTCACGGTAACGCCCGTGTCGCTCCCAAATCCCGCTTTCCTCAGCCATTTGGCGCTGATTTTGATTACCGGCGTGTTGCTGCGGTTGGGCAGATAACTTACCGAACAGTGGCGCTATGTTTTGGAAATGGTGACTTCTGGCGTAATATCGTGTTCAGCCATCATTAACTACCTCAGTTAGCTGCTTGCAGGGGCTTTCATAATCTTACCCCGACTCTCCCCGGCCCTAAACACAACCCCCACTCACCACAACCTAAACTCATCCGCATCCCGCCATGCCGGAAACTTTTCTCTATATTCCCGCAATGCCATCATCGATAGCTCCGCATCAATGCGCGTTGCCTGATGCGCGTCGGCAGTAGCGATAATCTCGCCTTGTGGATTAATCACCCGACTGTCACCGCGATAATGGCAGCCGTTGCCATCGCTGCCGACGCGATTACATCCCGCTACATACGCCTGATTCTCAATCGCGCGGGCTGTTAGCAATGCCTGCCAGTGCAGAGAGCGCGGTGCAGGCCAGTTGGCAACGTAGATGGCGAGGTCATAATCGTTGAGATTGCGCGACCACACCGGAAAACGTAAGTCGTAGCACACCAGCGGTAAAATACGCCAGCCGCGCCATTCCACAATCACTCGCGCATTGCCCGCTTTATAATGCAGATGCTCATCTGCCATTCGGAACAGATGACGCTTGTCATAAAAATGCACCTTGCCGTCAGGCTCAACCAGCAAAAATCGATTAACCGAACCAGACTCCGTTTGTAATGCAACACTGCCTGCAATCAGCGCATTGCACTGCTGCGCTTTGGCTGTCATCCAGTTCACTACGTCACCTTGTGCTAGCGACGAAGCTGCCGCTTCCATGGCAAAGCCGCTGGTAAACATCTCCGGTAGAACGATCACATCGCGCCCGGTAATACCTTCCAGTTGACGATCAAAATGGCGCAGGTTGGCAGGACCATCCATCCACACCAACGGTTGCTGCAAAAGCGTAATCTTCAAACCAGGCACGGTGTACAACTCCTTTATGCGAAGGGTTTTATAACTTTAACACCTTATCAGGCTATTACCTTACTGCGGAATAAATTGATAACAAATGCTGATATTGGAAATATCTGATTTGCAAATTATCGTGTTATCGCCAGGCTTTAGGAGGTTAATAACATGGGCAGGATAAGCTCGGGAGGAATGATGTTTAAGGCAATAACGACAGTCGCCGCTCTGGTCATCGCCACCAGTGCAATGGCGCAGGATGATTTAACTATTAGCAGCCTGGCAAAGGGCGAAACCACCAAAGCTGCGTTTAATCAGATGGTGCAAGGGCATAAGCTGCCTGCCTGGGTGGTGAAAGGCGGTACTTATACTCCCGCACAAACCGTGACATTGGGAGATGAGACGTATCAGGTGATGAGCGCGTGCAAACCGCATGACTGTGGCTCGCAACGTATCGCTGTGATGTGGTCCGAGAAATCTAATCAGATGACGGGGCTGTTCTCGACTATTGATGAGAAAACGTCGCAAGAGAAACTCACCTGGCTGAATGTGAACGATGCGCTTTCGATTGATGGTAAAACGGTGCTGTTCGCGGCGTTGACCGGCAGCCTGGAAAACCATCCGGATGGCTTTAATTTTAAATAATTAGCGGATAAAGAAACGGAGCCTTTCGGCTCCGTTATTCAATTACGCGGCTTCAACTTTCCGCACTTTCTCCGGTAACTTTACCGGCTTCGTCGCCAGCTCTTCCGGCTCAAAGTCATCAACGTTAATACTGCGCAGACGGCTTTCTTCCGCTTTCACCAGAATGGCGGCTTCATCTTTATCAATCAGCCCCTTCGCCAGCGCGTTGTGCGCCAGTTCATCCAGACGGGTAAACGGCAGATTTTTACCCAGCTCTTTACAGATCCGCTGATGAATCGGGTCGGCGGCAATCACATCCACCAGCGCTTCTTCCAGCAAGCCAACCGGGTTATGCTCGCTCGGCGTCAGGTACTGACCGCGCCCAATGCGGGAACGGGTGGCGTTCGGCACTTGTAAAATCTTCGCCACCTTATGATCCAGCTTGTCAGAAGGTGCCAGATAATGACGTCCGGTCGGGAAGATCACCACATTCAGCAGCCCGGCAACCACGCGGTTCGGGAAGTTTTGCAGTAAATCATCCATCGCCTGTTCAGCCTGATACAGCGCATCTTGTACGCCCCAGTGCACCAGCGGCAGGTCGGCTTCATTACGGCCTTCGTCGTCATAACGCTTCAGAACGGCAGAGGCGAGGTAAAGCTGGCTTAAAATATCCCCCAGACGTGCCGAGATGCGCTCGCGACGTTTCAGGCTGCCACCCAGCACCGCCATCGAGACATCAGAAAGCAGGGCGAGGTTGGCGCTCAGGCGGTTCAGGTGTTGATAGTAGCGTTTAGTGGCATCGCCGGTTGGCGTGCTGCTGGTTAAACCGCGCGTCAGGCCCAGCCAGAAGCTGCGAACTTTGTTGCTACCGACGTGACCGATATGTTTGAACAGCAGTTTATCGAACGCGTTAACGTCATTGTTCTTCGCTGCTTCCATCTCTTCCAGCACGTACGGATGGCAACGAATCGCCCCCTGACCGAAGATCATCATGCTGCGGGTCAGAATGTTAGCCCCTTCAACGGTGATGGCAATCGGTGCGCCCTGGTAAGCACGGGCCAGGAAGTTGCTCTGCCCGAGCATAATGCCTTTACCGCCGGTAATATCCATCGCATCAATAATCGACTGCTGCCCGCGGTGGGTACAGTGATACTTGACGATAGCCGACAGCACGGCAGGTTTTTCACCGAGCATAATGCCGTAGGTAATCAGCGACGCCGCAGCATCCATCACGTAGGCATTACCGGCAATACGCGCCAGCGGCTCTTCAATCCCTTCCATCTTACCAATAGAGATTTTGAACTGACGGCGGATGTGCGCATACGCGCCCGTTGCCAGCGCTACTGATTTCACGCCGCCGGTTGAATTGGAAGGCAGGGTGATGCCGCGGCCTACCGAGAGACACTCCACCAGCATCCGCCAGCCTTGCCCGGCCATTTTCGGCCCGCCGATAATGTAATCGATCGGTACGAAGACATCTTTACCGCGCGTCGGTCCGTTCTGGAACGGTACGTTCAGCGGGAAGTGGCGACGACCAATTTCCACGCCCGGCGTGGTGGTCGGGATCAGCGCACAGGTAATACCTAAATCTTCTGCGCCACCCAGCAGTTTTTCCGGGTCGGAGAGTTTAAACGCCAGACCAAGCACGGTCGCAATCGGTGCCAGCGTAATGTAGCGTTTGTTCCAGGTCAGACGCATCCCCAGCACCTGCTGGCCCTGCCACTCACCCATGCAGACAATCCCGGTGTCCGGAATCGCGCCCGCATCGGAACCCGCTTCCGGGCTGGTCAGTGCAAAGCAAGGGATCTCCTGACCACGCGCCAGACGCGGCAGATAGTGATTTTTCTGCTCGTCAGTGCCGTAATGTTGCAGCAGCTCGCCCGGGCCTAATGAGTTCGGCACGCCGACGGTAATCGCCAGGATCCCGCTCACGCCGGAGAGTTTTTGCAGCACGCGAGACTGGGCATAAGCTGAGAACTCCAGTCCGCCGTACTCTTTTTTGATGATCATCGCGAAGAAACGATGCTCTTTCAGATACGCCCATAGCTCCGGCGGCAGATCCGCCAGTTCATGGGTAATCTGGAAATCATTCGCCATCCGGCAGGCTTCTTCTACCGGGCCGTCGAGAAACGCTTGCTCTTCGGCAGTCAGGCGCGGCTGCGGATAGTTATGCAGCTTTTTCCAGTCCGGCTTGCCCTGGAACAAATCGCCTTCCCACCATGTGGTGCCTGCGTCGATCGCTTCTTTCTCAGTGCGCGACATTGGCGGCATCACTTTACGGAAACCGCGAAATACCGGCGCGGAAATCATCGACTTACGCATAGGTGCAAAGTTAAACGGCACAAGGATAATGGCCAGAGGCACCAGTACCCACGCCGACCACAGACCAGCAACGCCGAGGGCGGCTGTCCAGGCGAGCAAAATCAGACTGCTGATAAATAAGCTCACGCGGTGATAGAACAACGCGCCGAGCAGGACAACCGTAGCGAGAATACTCAAAATCATCATAACGAAAAGCCCCTTACTTGTAGGAGGTCCGACCACTTGTGATGATATGGTTGTAGTGGATGTAAAAAAATTTAGCAATGCGTTTACAATATAATTACAACGAAGCTCACATTGTTGCTGTTTTTATCCGCACTTCGGGTCAAAAAGTCCTGGTCATTCCACTGCGCTGGTCTTCTCGCTTTTGGTGGTATCCGGTACACTGCATTTTGTCTAATTCATTTATGCTGAAGGATATCCTCATGTACCAGGATCTTATTCGTAACGAACTGAACGAAGCGGCGGAAACGCTGGCTAACTTTTTAAAAGATGACGCCAATATTCACGCCATTCAGCGCGCGGCGGTCCTGTTAGCAGACAGCTTTAAAGCCGGTGGCAAGGTGCTTTCCTGTGGCAACGGCGGCTCCCATTGCGACGCCATGCACTTTGCAGAAGAACTGACCGGTCGCTACCGTGAAAACCGTCCGGGCTATCCGGCGATTGCCATTTCAGATGTCAGCCACATCACCTGTGTTGGCAACGATTTTGGTTTCAACGATATTTTCTCCCGCTACGTTGAAGCAGTAGGACGCGAAGGCGATGTGCTGCTGGGGATCTCCACCTCCGGTAACTCAGCAAACGTGATCAAAGCGATCGCAGCTGCGCGTGAGAAGGGGATGAAAGTGATCACCCTGACCGGTAAAGACGGCGGTAAAATGGCTGGCACGGCGGATATCGAAATTCGCGTTCCGCACTTTGGTTATGCCGACCGCATTCAGGAGATCCACATTAAAGTGATCCATATCCTGATCCAGTTGATTGAAAAAGAGATGGTTAAGTAAGTCTGGCGTAGGTCGGATAAGGCGTTTACGCCGCATCCGACCTGAAAATTCTTAAATCAATCTTCGCCGGGGGCCATGTGCTCCCGCTGTTGTGGAGGTTACCGATGTGCGAATTGCTCGGGATGAGCGCCAACGTCCCTACCGATATCTGCTTTAGTTTCACCGGGCTTGTGCAGCGTGGTGGTGGAACCGGGCCACATAAAGATGGCTGGGGAATCACCTTTTACGAAGGTAAAGGCTGTCGCACATTTAAAGATCCACAACCCAGCTTTAATTCCCCCATCGCCAAACTGGTCCAGGACTATCCGATAAAATCCTGTTCGGTGGTGGCTCATATTCGCCAGGCCAATCGGGGCGAGGTGGCGCTGGAAAATACTCACCCGTTTACCCGCGAGTTATGGGGACGCAACTGGACGTACGCCCATAACGGGCAACTGACGGGCTACAAATCACTGGAAACTGGCAACTTCCGCCCAGTAGGTGAAACCGACAGCGAAAAAGCCTTCTGCTGGCTGCTGCATAAATTAACGCAGCGTTACCCGCGCACGCCGGGCAACATGGCAGCAGTGTTTAAATATATCGCCTCACTGGCGGACGAACTGCGGCAGAAGGGCGTTTTCAACATGCTGCTTTCGGATGGGCGCTATGTAATGGCGTATTGCTCGACTAATTTACACTGGATCACCCGCCGCGCGCCGTTTGGCGTGGCAACGTTGCTGGATCAGGATGTGGAAATCGACTTCAGCTCGCAGACCACACCGAATGATGTGGTCACGGTGATTGCGACACAGCCGCTGACGGGCAATGAAACCTGGCAAAAGATTATGCCAGGCGAATGGCGCTTATTTTGCCTCGGGGAGCGTGTAGTTTGATGCCAGCTGTGGTTGCACCACTTCGTGGCTCAACGGCTTGCTGACCACGTAACGACCATTGACCACAGAAACGGTCGGTGGCTTACGGGTCTGTTCAAAGTAGTCATAGCCTGGCTTCAGTTGCTCCCAGAAGTCCTTAAAGTTGGAATATTTATGGCGCTTCATATTAGCGTCGGTCATGCGGAACGGGTAAATACTCACCTGCACGCTCGGCTGACCAAATACCAGCGCGCCAGTAACGAACTGGAAGATCTCATCAATACCCTGATTGGTCATTGCGTAGCAGCCGATGGAAACACAATCGCCGTGGATCATCAGGTATTTCCCTTCATAACCATGCGCACGGTCATAGGCATTGGGGAAACCAATATTAATCGCTTTGTAGTAACGGCTGTCTGGTTTTAACTGATTACGCTGAACGCTATAAAACCCTTCCGGACTTTTAAAATCGCCCTGACGCTGTTTGGGTCCTAACCCGCCGGAATATTTACAGATTTTATAACTGTCGAGCAGTTGATATTGCTCGCCCATTTTGACGTAGAGATCGAGCGTACGTTCTTCCTTGAAGATCTGGATGTAGACAGGGGATCCCATCAACTGCTGCTTATACTCTTTGCTCACTGGCGTGGTAGAGCTACTGCTGCCCAGCAAACCGGCGAATGAAACGCACGGGATCAACAACATCGCAAGAATTAATGCGATTTTACGCATACTGCTTATTCCTTGATAAAACGGTTACACACGCCAGGACGGCAAAATAGATCCCAAATCGGAATAGTCTGGATTTGGAAGGCTCACATTATCACCAAAAGAGTTTTACGCAAGTCTGTCGGCGCTGGGTTTACAAATTTAGCATAAGTGGCGATTTTCAAAAGTCCGAAAAGCGCATGTAAAGCGGTTTATTTCTTATTTCCTAAGGTTATGAAACCTCGATAGTAATATGCAAATAAGCAATTAATAATCCCGCCTCTCCTTCCTTTCCTCTAATATTCTCATCTTCATTCAGCCGGTTTATATCCTCCATGTATTTGTTCTCTCACGACAGATTGCTGCGCCTGGGCGTGTTTTCTTTGTCCCTTTTGCTTCCTTTACTTGCCAGCGCCACCACATCACATATCTCTTTCAGCTACGCCGCCCGCCAGCGGATGCAAAACCGTGCGCGTTTATTAAAACAGTACCAAACCCATCTGAAAAAACAGGCCAGCTATATTGTGGAAGGCAATGCCGAAAGCAGAAGGGCGCTACGCCAGCACAACCGGGAGCAGATAAAACAGCATCCAGAATGGTTTCCTGCGCCGCTCAAGGCGAGTGACAGACGCTGGCAGGCGCTGGCGGAAAACAACCACTTTTTAAGCAGCGATCACCTGCATAACATCACCGAAGTGGCGATTCACCGCCTGGAGCAGCAGCTTGGCAAGCCTTACGTCTGGGGCGGCACGCGGCCCGATCAAGGCTTCGACTGTAGCGGGTTGGTTTTTTATGCCTACAACAAGATCCTTGAGGCGAAGCTCCCGCGCACGGCCAATGAGATGTATCACTACCATCGGGCAACGATTGTGGCGAACAACGATTTGCGCCGGGGAGATTTGCTGTTTTTCCATATCCACAGCCGCGAGATAGCCGATCATATGGGCGTGTATCTGGGCGATGGGCAATTTATCGAGTCGCCACGTACCGGCGAAACCATTCGGGTAAGCCGGTTAGCCGAACCTTTCTGGCAGAACCATTTTTTGGGCGCGCGGCGGATTTTGACGGAAGAGACGATTTTGTAAATGGAGAATACTGACGATCAGGCAAAAAATCGGATGCCATATGGCATCCGACCTGTTTACATCTGGGATGAAAACTCACGTTCTAATACATCAACAATAAGCTGATTTTTTGAAATGGAATGTTGTCTGGCGACAATGGTCAGCCGTGAATCGATGTGATGAGGAACACGAAGCGTCAGGCGTTTTTGCTCTTCTTCTTCACGAAAAGGGGCAATGCCGTCCTCTTCACAATCCGCCATCCACTCATCCAGCGCACTTTCACCTTCCCGGTACAATGCCTCAATGCTTGTCGCCACAAAGTCGCAATAACCATTTACATTGAGGAATTTGCCGCGAAATGCGTTGATATCGGCTTCAAATGTTACTGCAGCCGGTTGACCTTTAATGGTGATAATGTTTGATGCTTTATTCATAATCTACCCCTACACAGTTAACAAACCACTCCTTAAGACCTGTTACTGCGCCTTTATCCATCACATTCTTTGGATGTGGCTCATGAGTACTGAATTTGGTCGTACCAATCTGAAATTTCCTTCTGGAACCATTGTTATTTTTTATTGTTCCACCCACCGCTTTAATGAGTGCAACAACATCATCCCATTTAATTCCAGATTTTGGCGGCTCCGTCATTACATCGTCGAATGTTTTTCTATGACGAGAGCCTAGCGCGCTGACCTTAATCATACTATCAATCCATGACGTCATTGTATGGTGTCATCGTAGTCTGTTTGCAGTGTGACGTCAATCAATGGTGTCAGATGGTGCAAAGCATGGAAAAGAATCCCCAATCAACTCAACGCTCCCATAATCTTCAATTCCAGCTCATCCGGCACTTCGTTATACGACAGCACATGCAGCCCCGGCGCAAACAACCTTGCGTAGCGCGCCAGCAAAGGGCGCAGCTGCGGCGGCACCAACAGTACCGGGTCTTTCCCCGCCGCTTTCATCTGCTCTTTTACCTGCGGCATCGTGCTCTGGAACTGGTTGAGCATATTCGGGTCCACTGGCACGCTATCAAGCATCACTTTGCCGCCCTGTTGCGCCTGATTCACCACGTTGGTCAGCAGATTTTCCAGCTCATTATTCAGCGTATACACCGTCAGCTCCTGCTTGCGAACGAACGGATGGGTGATGCTGCGCCGCAGCGCCAGGCGCACATCAGCTGCCAGCAGAATATGATCTTTGGTCACCGTGCTACTGGCGACCAGCACGGTGGCGATGGTGACGATATCGCGCAGGGAAACGCCTTCGGTAAGCAGCGCGCGATACACTTTTAGCAACTGGCTGTAATTCAGCGCCGCGCTCAAATCTTCTGCCAGGCGCGGTGCCATCGACGACAAACGGTTATGCAGCTGCGTAATATCGTCATAGTTAAACAGATCAGGAATATAGCTGCGCACAATCTTGTTCACATGGGTAGCAATCACGCTGGCGCTGTCGATCACCTGATACCCCATATTCAGCGCCTTCGCTTTCTGCGCGGGCTGGATCCAGGTGACCGGCATCCCGTACGCCGGGTCGTTCCCCAGCACGCCGTCTATCTCGCCGTAGGTTTCGCTGGAGGGCAGGGCCATCAGTTTATCCGCCGGAATATCCGCTTCATCAGCCTTAATGCCGTTGATGAAAATGGCGTACTGGCTCGGCTTGAGGCGGAAGTTTTCCCGAATGCGGATCTCCGGCAGCAGCACGCCGTTGCCGTCAGAAATCACCTGCCGCACGCCGCGAATCCGCTGGGTGAGCGGGTTACCCTGCGCTTTATCCACCAGCGCCACCAGCTTGTAGCCGAGGCTTAAGCTGATTGGCTCGATCAGCGGAATGGTTTCCCAACTGACCTGTTGCTCGCTGGTTTCGGTGATGGTGCGGGTCAGCGTTTCGAGGCTTTTCTCTTCCGCCTCCGCCGCCTGCGGCTGTTTGCTCATCCGCCAGCCGGTAAAACCCAGCAGGGCGCTGAACAGCAAAAACGGCAGGTGCGGCATTCCCGGCACCACCGCCAGCACGAACATAATTCCGGTAGCGGTGAAGAGCACAGACGGGCTTGCCAGCAGCTGGTGGCGCACGTCATGGGCGATATCGCCGTTGTCGCTGACGCGGGTGACAATAATCGCCGCCGCAGTGGAGAGCAGCAGGGAAGGGATCTGCGCCACCAGGCCGTCACCAATGGTCATCAGCACATACTGCTGGAAGGCGGCATCGGCGCTCAGGTTGTATTTAAAGATCCCGATGCAGACACCGCCGATCAGGTTGATCGCCAGAATCATCATCCCGGCGATGGCATCCCCGCGCACAAACTTCGATGCCCCGTCCATCGCGCCGTAGAAATCGGCCTCGCTGGCAACATCTTTACGCCGCGTTTGTGCCTGCGCCTGGTTGATCAACCCGGCGTTAAGATCGGCGTCAATCGCCATCTGTTTGCCGGGCATCGCGTCTAAGGTAAAGCGGGCAGAAACCTCGGAAATACGCTCGGCCCCTTTGGTGACGACGATAAAGTTGATGATCATCAGGATGATAAACACCACGAAGCCGACGACAAAGTTGCCGCCAATCACCACCTGACCAAACGACTCAATCACCTTACCCGCCGCGCCCGCGCCGAGATGCCCGTGCAGCAGCACCACGCGCGTAGAGGCGACGTTGAGCGTCAGGCGCATTAAGGTGGTGATCAGCAAAATGGTCGGGAACAGGCTGAATTCCAGCGGCCTTTTCGCCGACACCGCCACCAGCAGCACCATCACCGCCAGCACAATGTTGAAGGTGAACAGAATATCCAGCAGCGCAGGCGGCAGCGGCAGAATAACCATCGCCAGAATACACAGGATCACCAGCGGCACGCCGAGATTGCCGCCGCGCAGCAGCGCGAGGAACGATTTAGTTGTTTTCGCCATCCAGTTTAAGCACCTCTTTGGGAATGGAAATATGTCTGTTCAGGGACGGGCGCGGCTGTGCGCCCTCGCGCCAGTGTTTCATTTGCAGGACGTAGGTCAGAACGTGGGCGATGGCCCGGTAAAGCTGAAACGGAATTTGCTGGTTCACTTGGGTGGTGTAGTAAACCGAGCGCGCCAGCCGCGGGAACTCGACCACTTCTACCTGATTCTCCGTGGCGACCTGGCGAATATAGAGGGCGATTTCATCAGTGCCTTTCGCTACCACAAACGGCGCGGCGGCGCGCGACTGGTCATACTGCAACGCCACGGCGTAGTGGGTCGGGTTGGTGATTACCACGTTGGCTTTTGGCACCACTTTGCGGATTTGCCCCATCGCCAGCTGCCGTTGCAGCCGCCGTACACGCGCTTTCACTTCCGGCTTGCCTTCCTGATTTTTGTACTCTTCTTTCAGCTCCTGTTTGGTCATCTTCAGCCCTTTGGTGAACAGGGCTTTCGCCAGCGGCACGTCGAGAAGCGCAAAGAAGATAAACAGGATGACAAAGTTGCGCATCACGCTGGCGTAGAGCGACAACCCCTCATTCATCGCCAGTTTGAACGGCAGCGCCTGCAGGCCGAGAAAGGCGGCAAAGTTATTGCGCAGGCTAATCCACAGCATCACCAGCACCACCACCGACTTCACCGTCATCTTTCCCGTTTCCGCCAGGTGTTCACTGGAAAACAGCCGCCCAATCCCTTTTAACGGACTGATTTTGCTGAAATCCGGGAGGATTTTTTTCGGCAGAAACAGCCAGCCGCCGGGCACCAGCGAAGAGAGCAGTGCGGCGGCGGGCATCGGCAGCAACGTAAGAATAAACTTGCCGAGAATTAACAGGTGATGGCGCAGAAACTGGCCGATCACCTCCGGGTTATTAATCTCCTGCGCGTACTGATGCACGCTGATAAAACTCTCGCGCACAAAATCGGCATACCACGGGAAACTGCTGGAGATCACCACAAACGCCGCAAACAGACTCGCCGCCAGCCCCATATCCTTCGAGCGCGGCAGTTGCCCCTCTTCACGCGCTTTACGCAGCTTTTGCGCCGAGGGTTTCTCTGTTTTTTCTTCGCTGCTGCTATCCGCCATAGTGACCTTTCAGCGCGTCGAGTTGTTGCAGGACGAAATTCGCCAGATGCAGATAGTGATCCGGCAGGTTGTAGAGCAGGGTGGCAAAGCAGACCAGCCCCGCCAGCATGTTGATGGGAAAGCCCAGCGAAAAAAGGTTCAGCGGCGGCGCAATGCGGTTAAGCAGGCCAAAGCAGCCCTGCACAATCAGCATGATAAAAGTGGTCGGCAGCGCCAGCAGCGATGCCGACGCCAGCACCCAGCTAAAGGCCAGCGCGATGGTGCGCAGGGTTTGCGGATGCAGCGCGTTGCCAATCGGCCAGTAAGTGAAGCCCTTGTACAGCACGCTTACCAGCAGCAGATGCCCGTCCATGGCAAAAAACAGCAGGATCGCATAGACGTTAATTAACTCCGCCAGCACGGTGGTTGATGCGCCGCTGCTCGGGTCATTCATCACCGCCATGCTCATCCCCATATTGAACGAGAGAATTTGCCCGGCGAGTTGCAGCGCGAGAAACAGAAACTGAAACATCAGCCCGAACAACATGCCCCATAAAATTTGCTCCACCGTCAGGATCAGGCTGTTGAGCGATAGCAGGTCGTGGGGAATGGGATGGGGGATCAACGGCGTGATGATGATCGCCAGCGCCAGCGACAAAATAATCCGTACACGCACGGTCAGGGCGCCGTTATCGAGCACCGGCACATAGCGCAGAAACGCCATAATGCGCACGAAGGGAAACCACAGCCCCAGCGCCAGATCCATCAGTTGCGTAACGTCGCTTGTGCGCATCTCAATGAACCAGCAACGCGGCCTGGGTAAACAGGTGAATGCAGAGATCATGCAACTGGATAATCATCCATTTGCCGCACACGCCCAGCACCACCAGCGTGACAATCAGCCTTGGCAAAAAGCTCAGGGTCTGTTCGTTAATCTGCGTCACCGCCTGGAACACGCTCACCAGCAGGCCGACCAGCAAACTCGGCACCACCAGCACCGAAACCAGTAAAATCACTACTTTTATGCCGCTGGCGACAATGTCGGCGGCTACGTCAACGGTCAACATAATCAGCCCAGCCCCAGCCCGCGAATGCTGGTGGTGAGCGTGCCGATGGTCAGTGACCAGCCGTCGATCAGCACAAACAGCATCAGTTTAAAGGGCAGCGAGACAATCAGCGGCGACAGCATCATCATCCCCATCGCCATCAGTACGCTTGCGACAATCAGGTCGATAACCAGAAAAGGGATGTAAATCATAAAGCCAATCTGGAAAGCGGTTTTCAGCTCGCTCAACACATAGGCAGGCACCACGATAGAGAGATCCTGGTCGGCGGCATTGCCCTTCGCGCCGCCGATGGTCATGATTTGCGCCATCGCTTTTTTGTCAGTCTGCGCCAGCATAAAGCGCTTCAGCGGCGTCGCGGCGGTGCTTAACGCATCGGTCAGGGTAATCTGATCGTTTTCAAACGGCACCACCGCATGGTCGTAAATATTGAGCCAGATAGGGCGCATCACCAGCATAGTGAGGGAGAGCGCAATGCCAATCAGGATGCGGTTCGGCGGCGTTTGTTGCAGCCCCAGCGCCTGGCGCAGCAGCGACAGCACGATAATAAAGCGTGTGAAACAGGTCATCATCAGCACCATCGTCGGCAGCAAACCGACGAGGGTCATCAGAATCAGTACCTGAATTTTGACGCTGTACTCCTGAGTGTTGCCGTGGGTCACCACGTTAAGCAGCGCAATATCGCCGCCCTGGGCGATTGCCAGCGGCGCAAGCGCCAGCAGCGCCAGGCCCAGCGTCAGTTGAGTGCGGCGTTTCATGGCGCCAGATCGTTGATATCGCGGGTGTTAAATTCCAGCACGCGCAGGCCGTACTTCTCGTTGACCACCACCACTTCCGCTTTGCCCAGCAGGATATTGTTCACTTTAATATCCAGCGGCTCCCCGGCGAGTTTATCCAGCTCAATCACCGTGTCGTCGTCGATGTTAAGCAGGTCGGCTAACATGATTTCCACCGACGACACTTCCAGCGTTAAGGTCACCGGAATGCGTTTCAGCAGCGTCATCGAGTCGGAAAAGCGGTCTTCCAGGCGGGTAACCAGCGTTGCGGCATCGGCGGATTTCGCGACAGGCGCAACTTCATCGGTGAGGCCAAAATCCCCGGCTAAAATATCTTCTTGCTTACTCATGGCTATTCTCATTTTTGCCCGCCAGCTCCGACAAAAACAGTTTGTCTTTGTCTTCCACAATCAGGGCGCTAAATAATTCAGATTGCCCAATCGCCACCGGGAACGTTTCTCCCAGCGAGATGGGTAAAATATCCCCGGCTTTTATCTGCGCCAGATCCGCGACATTCATCGATAGCTCTGCGATTTTGACGTTCAGGGTCAGCGGCAGGGAGCGGATGATTTCTTTAATCAGGGCCGGTTCATTAACCGATTTCGCCACCTGCTGCGGTTTACTGTGCTCGCTGTGGCGGATCAGATTCAAAATAAAATCGGTATGGGCGTCGTCGAGCAAAATACGAAAACTGCTCTCTTCATCGCCCGCGAGGGTAAAGGTTAATTGATACGCCCAGTGGGTCATCACCGTGCTGCTGTCCAGCTTTAATTTCAGCGCAATACCGGAGGTTTGCAGATTAAAAATCAGCGTGCAGATATCCAGCGCCAGACGATTCTTTAATCGCGTTTCGGTTTTGGTCGGCAGTCCATTATGTGCTTTCGCTTCTTCCAGAGATGATTCCAGACCATAAAAATTGCCCAGCAGCATTAACAATAAGGAGCGATCAATATCAAACGCCAGATGCCCGACCTGGGAAACCATCAGTTCGGCGTTTTTATTGATAATATCCATTTCGCAGCCAATCTTTTTTAAGGTGATATTGCTGCGATGCTTTTTGAGAAAGTAACTGCCAAGATGCGAATCAATCACGTCAAAATTCCCCGTAAATAGGGTCGGCAGGCGATGGTAGGGGCGTCCGAGCCGATTACCTTCTAATTTAAAGATGCCTGGCGTTTTACTGTACTTCAGCATGGCTTACTTTCTCTGCTGTAATGGTATGGGCGTTTTTGTGCACGCAATTCCGGCAGTGACACAAGGTGAGGTATTAAATAGAGGGGGAGTGAAAGGGGCAAATTATTAATAGGGTGAAATAATAATTAAATTATTAAAGGGCGAGATATCGGGCATCGTCGTAAAACATTGCACAAACTGTAGGCCTGATAAGACGCGCAGCGTCGCATCAGGCATCGGTGCACGATTGCCGGATGCGGCGTAAACGCCTTATCCGGCCCACATGGATAACTCGTTGTTTGTAAACAAATAATATTTTTATTATCGTTTAATTCAAACTTGTTAATCCCGCCGGTGATACGCTTCAGAACATCCTGTTTTCTGTCGCTACTTATATCGTTCACCCTATGTCTGAACTTATTGCAACTGCCGCTTCCAGCATTAACGCTTTTACTCTGGCAAAGCGTGTCGCCGCATTTAACGTGCCGGTCCTGATTCAGGGTGAAACTGGCGCGGGCAAAGAATGCGTGGCGAAATATATTCACACCGTCGCCTTTGGTGAAAATGATAGCGCGCCCTATATCGGCGTGAACTGCGCAGCGATCCCGGAAAATATGCTGGAAGCGACCTTATTTGGCTACGACAAAGGCGCATTTACCGGCGCAATTACCAGCGTGCCAGGAAAAATGGAACTGGCGAATAACGGCACCTTATTGCTCGATGAAATTGGCGATATGCCGCTGGCGTTACAGGCCAAAATATTACGCGTATTGCAGGAACAGCAGGTTGAGCGATTAGGCAGCAACCGACAAATTAAACTCAATTTTCGCCTGATTGCCTGCACCAATAAAAACCTTGAGCAGGAGGTCGCCGAAGGGCGTTTTCGTGAAGATCTCTATTATCGTCTGGCGGTCATTCCCATTACCATGCCGCCGCTGCGTGAACGTCTGAACGATATTATTCCGCTGGCAGAGTCATTTATTAAAAAATACTCCACGGTGCTGGTAAAAAATATCACCCTTTCAGAATCTACCCGCCGTGCGCTGCTGAATTACCGCTGGCCCGGTAACGTGCGCCAGCTGGAGAACGCCATTCAGCGGGGAATGATTTTAAACCGCGACGGCGTAATTTACCCGGATGCCTTAGGCCTGCCGGAAACTGACGTTGCCGACCGCAGCGAGCTGCAATGGCCTGTTCAGCCCGCCGTACACATTGCCGAAACCAGCGATTTAGGTCAGCACGGACGAAGCGCGCAGTATCAATATATTGCCGACCTGATGCGTAAATATCAGGGCAACCGCAGCAAAATTGCCGACCTGTTAGGCATTACCCCGCGCGCACTGCGCTATCGACTGGCCTCCATGCGCAAGCAAGGTATCGAAGTTTTCTCCTGACCCGGAAGTTAAAAATGAGCATTACCACAATCAACAGCACCATGCAGGCGCAAATCATGCAGGACGTGCAGCGGATGCAGGCCAACGCCCAGGCACCGGTGCTGCCCGCCATGACCTTCAGTTCCACCGACCCGGACGTTTCATTTAACCGCATTATGTACGGTGCGCTTGGGCACGTTGATCAGTTCCAGCAGGTGGCAGAACAGCAGCAAACGGCTATCGACACGGGCAAAAGTGATGACCTGGCAGGTGCGATGATCGCCAGCCAGCAGGCGTCGCTCTCTTTCTCCGCGCTGGTGCAGGTGCGCAACAAAATCGCCACCGGATTTAACGATCTGATGAGTATGTCGATCTAACACTATGAATGAACTGATCAAAAAGTTGACCCAGGCGTTTCCGGCGTTTCGACTGCGTCTCGCAGATAACAAACGCTGGGCGCTGATGGCGGGTGTGGGGCTTGCCGTTGCGGCGACGGCGATTATCGTCAGCGTGCTGTGGACCGGTAATCGCGGCTATGTCTCGCTCTACGGACGCCAGGAAAATCTGCCCGTGTCGCAGATTGTCACCGTGCTGGATGGCGAAAAGCTCACCTATCGCATCGATCCTCAAAGCGGACAGATACTGGTGCCGGAAGATGCACTGTCGAAAACGCGCATGACCCTTGCCGCCAAAGGCGTGCAGGCGATATTGCCCAGCGGCTACGAGCTGATGGACAAAGACGAAGTGCTCGGCAGTAGCCAGTTCGTGCAGAACGTACGCTATAAACGCAGCCTCGAAGGGGAGCTGGCGCAGAGCATTATGTCGCTGGACGCGGTGGAGAGTGCGCGGGTACATCTGGCGCTCAACGAGGAAAGTTCGTTTGTGGTCAGCGATGAGCCGCAAAACAGCGCCTCGGTGGTGGTGCGTCTGCACTACGGCGCGAAGCTGAATATGGACCAGGTGAACGCCATCGTGCATCTGGTTTCCGGCAGCATTCCGGGGCTGCACGCCAGCAAAGTTAGCGTCGTCGATCAGGCGGGAAATCTGCTGACCGACGGCATTGGCGCGGGCGAAGCGGTTTCTGCCGCTACCCGTAAACGCGATCAGATCCTCAAAGATATCCAGGACAAAACCCGCGCCAGCGTGGCTAACGTTCTGGATTCGCTGGTCGGCAGCGGGAATTACCGCGTCAGCGTGATGCCGGATCTCGATCTCAGCACCATCGACGAAACCCAGGAACACTACGGCGACGCGCCGAAAATCAACCGCGAAGAGAGCGTGCTGGACAGCGACACTAACCAGGTGGCGATGGGCGTGCCCGGTTCGCTCAGCAACCGTCCGCCAGTTGCGGCGAATCAGATGACCAACGGTACGGAAGAAAATCGCTCGCCGGAAGCGTTATCCAAACACAGCGAAAGCAAGCGCGATTACTCTTACGACCGCAGCGTCCAGCATATTCAGCATCCTGGTTTTGCGGTGAAACGCCTCAACGTGGCGGTGGTGCTCAATCAAAACGCTCCGGCGCTGAAAAACTGGAAGCCGGAGCAGACTGCGCAACTGACCGCGTTGCTGAACAATGCCGCCGGGATCGACGTCCAGCGCGGTGACAATCTCACCTTATCGCTGCTTAACTTTGTCCCGCAGGCGGTGCCGGTCGAACCAATTATTCCGTTGTGGAAAGATGACAGCGTGCTGGCCTGGGTGCGCCTGATTGGCTGCGGCCTGCTGGCGCTGTTGTTGCTGTTCTTTGTGGTGCGCCCGGTAATGAAACGCCTGACGGCGGTGCGTGCACCGGTTATCACACCAGAACCGGAAGCTGTCAGCGAACCGTGGATTGCCATGCCGGAAGAGGAGCGCAAAAACGTCGATCTGCCGTCGCTGCCCGGCGATGACAGCCTGCCTTCGCAGAGTTCCGGCCTCGAAGTGAAACTCGAGTTCCTGCAAAAACTGGCCATGAGCGACACCGATCGCGTAGCCGAAGTTCTCAGACAATGGATCACCAGCAATGAGCGAATTGACAACAAATAAGAGCAACAGCTACCTGGAACAGGCGGCGATCCTGCTGCTGTGTCTGGGCGAAGAAGCGGCGGCGACGGTGATGCAAAAACTCAGCCGCGAAGAAGTGGTGCGCCTGAGCGAAAACATGGCACGGCTTTCCGGCGTCAAAACCAGCATGGCGCGTAAGGTGATCAACAACTTCTTTGATGAGTTCCGCGAACAGAGCGGGATCAACGGTGCGTCGCGATCCATGTTGCAGGGCATTCTCAACAAAGCCCTCGGCACCGAGATTGCCAGCAGCGTGATCAACGGCATCTACGGCGATGAGATCCGCTCGCGGATGGCGCGCCTGCAATGGGTGGAACCGCGCCAGCTGGCGATGCTCATCTCCGAAGAACATCTGCAATTACAGGCGGTGTTCCTCGCATTTCTGACGCCGGAAATCTCAGCGGCGGTGCTCTCGTATCTCAACGAATCGGTGCAAAACGAAATTCTCTATCGGGTGGCGAAACTCAACGACGTCAACCGCGACGTGGTGGATGAACTGGACCGCCTGATCGAGCGCGGCCTGTCGGTGCTTTCGGAGCACGGCTCGAAGGTGAAAGGCATCAAACAGGCGGCGGATATCGTCAACCGCTTCCAGGGCAACCAGCAGGTGATCCTCGACCAGATGCGCGAACGCGATGGAGACGTTCTGGAACAGCTTCAGGATGAGATGTACGACTTCTTTATCCTCAGCCGCCAGAACGAAGAGGTGCGCCGACGCCTGCTTGACGAAGTGCCGATGGAAGACTGGGCGGTGGCGCTGAAAGGCACTGAAGCCCTGCTGCGCCGCTCGATTTACGCGGTAATGCCAAAACGTCAGGTGCAGCAACTGGAAGCGATCACCGCGCGTCTGGGGCCGGTGCCGGTCAGCCGTATCGAACAGATCCGCCGCGAAATCATGGGTATCGCCCGTGAACTGGAAGAGGCAGGCGAACTTCAGCTACAGCTCTTTGCGGAACAGACGGCGGAGTAACCATGACCATTGAAACACTGCGCGGGCGCTATCGCCTGCACCGCTTCCCGCCGCGTCAGCGTGCGGTGACCGGAGAACCGCTCACCGCCAGCATCAGCGCCGCCGATTACCAGCGCCAGTTGATGGACGGTTTTCAGGAAGGGCTGCAAAAAGGGTTTGCTCAGGGAATGACCGAAGGCCAGGAGCAGGGCTTTAGCGAAGGTCATCAGCAAGGTTTTGCCGAGGGGCGACGCCAGGGCTACACCGAAGGCAGCCTCGCCGGGCAGCAGGAAGGGCGCAAACAGTTTGTTGACGCGGCGCAGCCGCTGGAAGCCATCAGCGGTAAAGTGAACGATTTCCTCGCCCATATCGAACGTAAACAGCGGGAAGATTTGCTGCAACTGGTAGAAAAAGTCACCCGCCAGGTGATCCGCTGTGAACTGGCGCTGCAACCCACGCAGTTGCTGGCGCTGGTGGAAGAGGCGCTGGCGGCCTTCCCGACGATGCCGGAAACATTACAGGTGATGCTGAGCACGGAAGAATTTAACCGCCTGCGCGACGCGGTGCCGGAAAAGGTCAGCGAATGGGGGCTGACGCCTTCGCCGGATTTGCCGCCGGGGGAATGCCGGGTGATTACCGATAAATCAGAACTGGATATCGGCTGCGAGCACCGCCTTGAGCAGTGCATGACTGCACTGAAAGAAACACTCACGCCGGAGTCGCAGGGTGAGTGATTTTTCCGCTTTCGATAACGCCTTGCGCTCGCTGGAGTCGATCCCATTGGCCCGCGTCGCCGGTCGGCTGGTGCGCCTAAACGGCATCCTGCTGGAGAGCGTCGGCTGCCCGCTAATGACCGGGCAGCTGTGCCGCATAGAAAGCGCCAATCACACGCTGATCGACGCGCAGGCCGTGGGCTTTAATCGCGACATCACTTACTTAATGCCGTTTAAACAGCCGGTTGGCCTGATGGCGGGGGCGCGTGTCTTCCCGGAAGAAAAAGCCCACGACATCCTGATTGGCGAAAACTGGTTAGGCCGCGTGGTGAATGGCCTCGGCGAACCGCTGGATGGTAAAGGCCGCCTGAACGGCAACGACCTTCTGCCGCCGCTGCCGCCCTCGGTCAATCCCTTAACCCGCCGTTCGGTGGACGAACCATTAGACGTGGGCGTGAAAGCGATTAACGGCCTGCTGACCATCGGCAAAGGCCAGCGCGTCGGGCTAATGGCGGGCAGCGGCGTCGGGAAAAGCGTGCTGCTGGGGATGATCACTCGCCAGACCAAAGCCGACATCGTGGTGGTCGGGCTGATTGGCGAACGCGGGCGCGAAGTGAAAGAGTTTATCGACCACTCGCTGGGCGAGGACGGGCTGGCAAAGTCTATCGTTGTTGTCGCACCCGCCGATGAATCCCCACTGATGCGCCTGAAAGCCACCGAACTGTGCCACTCCATCGCAGCCTGGTTTCGCGACCGCGGGCATCACGTTTTACTGCTGGTGGATTCCCTGACCCGCTACGCGATGGCGCAGCGAGAAATCGCCCTCTCACTTGGCGAACCACCTGCAACCAAAGGCTATCCGCCATCGGCATTCGGCATGATCCCCAAACTGGTAGAGAGCGCAGGCAACAGCGAAAGCGCGGGATCGATGACCGCCATCTACACCGTGCTGGCGGAAGGCGACGACCAGCAAGATCCGATTGTCGACTGCGCCCGTGCGGTGCTGGACGGGCATATCGTATTAACCCGCAAACTGGCGGAAGCGGGGCATTATCCGGCCATTGATATCGGCCAGTCGATCAGCCGCTGCATGAATCAGGTCACCAGCCTGGAACATCAGCAATCCGCCCGCGCATTAAAGCAAAACTACGCCGCCTATATGGAGATCAAACCGCTGATCCCGCTCGGCGGCTACGTGGCAGGCGCGGATGCCAGCGTCGACAAAGCGGTAAAAATGTTCCCGGCAATCGAGCGATTTTTGCGCCAGGAGATGCGCGAACCCGCCTCCCTCGAACTGGTGCAAAGCCGCCTGCAAATCCTCTTTCCTGGTGCCAAAAAGGCAGAACAGTAACTATGCGACAAATCATCGACACCCTGGCGCAATTGCAGCGCCTGCGGGATAAATCGGTCAAAGACAAAACCGTCGAACTGGCAAAGCAAAAACAGATTTGCGCGGGCTATGACAACAATATCAAGGCGTTAGGCTACCTGGTGGAGAAAACGTCTGCGGGCGCGGCGGCGTCGGTGGAATCGCTGAAAAACGTCAGCGGCTACAAAGGCACTTTGCGCAAGGTGATCGCCTGGCAGGAACAGGAAAAAACGCTGGCTAACATCAAAGCCACGCGAATGCAGAAAAACCTGACGGCGGCGGCGTGCGAAGAGAAAGTGGTGGCCCTGACGCTGGACGACAAACGCCGCGAGCAACAAGAAAGCGCCACGGCGAAAGCGCAAAAAGCGGTAGACGACATCGCCGTTCAGTGCTGGCTGCGGCATAAATTAGCGGAGTAGCCATGAAAACGGTCATCACCTTCGGCACCTTCGATGTGTTTCACGTGGGTCATCTGCGCCTTTTACAACGTGCCCGCAGGCTGGGTGAGCAACTGCTGGTCGGCGTATCGTCCGACGCCTTAAATATCGCCAAAAAGGGCAGGGCACCGGTTTACCATCAGGATGACCGCATGGCGATTATCGCCGGGCTGGCGTGCGTGGATGGCGTATTTCTGGAGGAATCGCTGGAGCAAAAGGCGGAATATCTGCGGGGTTACAGTGCGGATATTTTGGTGATGGGCGATGACTGGGCAGGAAAGTTTGATAGCTTTGCGTATATTTGTGAGGTGGTCTATTTCCCCCGCACGCCGTCGGTGTCGACGACGGGGATCATTGAGGTGATTAGGGGTAAATCAGCCACCTACTAATTTAATTCCCGCAGTGAGAGAAGATGATGCCGTTTGGCTATGTTAAATATGTTTAAAAAATCGCGTTTTTTCGACATATCGCCAAAACATGTCGATGGCATAAACGTATTCCAACGACATGTTTAAAAAATCGAATTTTATCGACATATCCCTGACGGTTCCTTGCCCGCCAACGCCTCCACTATCACCATCGCCGCCCGTTCGCCCGCCTTGCCATCCATAAACGCATCGCAATAGTGATGACGAATTTCCGCCAGTTGCCCCTGTACCGCACACCAGTCAAACGCCTCTGACAGCAGATAACGTAATTCCGCAACATCATGAGCCACCGGCAATATTTCGCGGATTCGCTGGTCTGCACTCTCCGGTGTGGAGTAGCTTTTCTCACCATCGAGCAGTTCCGTCATGCCCGGAAAATCGAGCAGGATCACCCGCTTATCAACGTGGATAGCATCGAAAATAAACCCGCTGTTATCGGTCAGCACGTAATCGGCCTTTGCCAGTAGCGCCAGCGTGTGACGGGCGGAGTCGGTGCGCTGTTTTAAATGTCTGCGCGCCAGGGCCAGCGATGCCGCTTCTTCCGGGCGCGAGCAGGTGCCGTGGTGCAGTTTGCAAATCAGGTTCACATCACCGCTTAAGCGACCCAATTTTTCTGCCCAGTGGGGCAGGGAGCTTAATGCGCCAAACGTGGGGGCATAGAGCACCGTAGGTTTACGGGAATCGGGTTGGATATTTTCCGGCAATGAACGATCGAACGTGCCGTTATGCCAGGCGTCGAAGCGCGGGTTGCCAACCACTTTTGCATTGCCGAAATGTTCCAGCGCCTGCTGGCTGTAGTGGCTATAACACAAAATGCGTTGGTAAAAACGGTTCCAGTCGGCGTGGTTCCACGTTTCTTTGGCTAAGCCATACATGGCGCGGATGTTCACCGCTGCCAGGCCATTGAGCGCGGGTGTGTGGTAGGGGCTGACCAGGCATTTTACCCTCTGACCGTGTGCCTGCATTTCAGATAAGCGCATTCCTTTAAGCTGCTGATCGTCGATGTTTTTTAGCGTCGCCAGCATTTCATCAAGAAACGGTTTAAACACGCGGCCGTTGATCACCAGCGTGCAGCTCTGCCCCTGCGCCTGTAGGGCGGTGATGATTGGGCGGTACAGCGCGTAATGGAAGGAGGTTTCCATAAAAAAGCCGATGGTGTCGGCGACGGGTAATGTAGATGGCTTGGTGGCTACAGGTAACTTATTGAAATAGTGGCTAATGTTGTCGGTTGCTTTTTTCTCGATATCACTAAAGCCCGGTCGCTGGTAACAAAGGCTCGGGTAACAGGCCAGCCATTTGTCGGTGCGCAGCAGCGGCTGCCAGCACTCTTCCAGCGAGAGGTTATCGTTGCTCATCTGCTGCGCCAGTTGCGGGTAGTAGCGGCTGTTCACCAGATAAGCGCACACTTTGCGGCAGTCCCGCGCGTGCACCAGTCCCGGCAAACTTTTTAGCATCGTTCCCTGCGAAATTTCCCCACCGAGGATCATCACCTGCCAGGGAATTTTCGCCAGGCTCGCCAGCAGCCTGTTCAGTACCTGAATATGTTTCTCCTGCTTGAGAATAACCGCGTCATCTTCCAGCAGCAGGTAATTTTTCCATCCGTGTTGTTGTGCCAGGCGCAGCGCCTGCAAGTGTGACTGGCGGCGACCCCGTTGACCGTTTTCATCTTCACTGGCGGCAAGGCGGGTGATCTTCTCAGGTGGAATATGCAGCAATGTTAGTTCTTCACGGATCTGTTGTAAGCGATCCGGGCGTTTATCCAGATTCAGCAGAACGATCTGATCGACAGCCTTATGATTGATCGCCTGGTGATGAGTGGCGTTATGCAGACTCAGATAAGCATTGCGCAGCAGCGGGTCGCGGACGATATCCGCAAGCGCCGCGTTTACTGGCGTGCTGGCCCCGAGAATAAAGTCTTTATCAAAGGTGTTGTGGCTGTGCGAGATACACAGAATTGTGCGCTCGCCGGGCAGTTGCAGCGGGTTTACACTGAAATTGTCGGTGAAACTTTTCTCTTCGCCTAAAGTGCAATCATCGTCGTAACGATGCTTTTTCAGGTAGTTACGGTGATAGCAAAAGGTGCCGTTGAGGATGTTATGCGGGCCAAAGCTGCGGCTTTGAAAGATGCGGTTGATATGGCTGTACCAGATGGGGATCTGGTCGGAGCCGGAGATGAGCGCCCGGTGTTTTTGCATCATGGCGATAGTCCAGGAGATTTTATCTGCCGGGTAGTAGTCGTCGTCATCCATGCAGAGGATGTATTCGCCGCACGCCAGTTCGTTGAGCATGTTACGTTTTTTGCCCAGCGGCAGTTTTTCCGGGTGATGGATGTAGCGGATGTTAAAGGCTTCTGGTGTGCCATCGGTCAAACGGTCGATGATGTGCTGGTGGCTTTGCGGGGAGTCATCGAGGATGACCAGTTCGCGGCGGTCTGCCGGGTAATCCTGATAGCGGTACATGTAAAGCAGGTACGGCAGAAATGCGCCGCGATTCCAGGTTGGTGTAACGACGCTGACAAACGGTTTTTCGCGGTGAGTGGCGAGCGTTTTGATGATGGTTTGCATGATATGTTTATGAAGTAGATAAGGCCGGGAAAAACCGGCCTGAAAGCGTTAGCAAGGTAGCAGCGAAAACGCATAAAGCAGCGGTTCTGCACAACATTCAGCCTGAATTTGTTGGCGAATCAGCAGCGCATTTTCACTCTCTCGCCAGCGTTCAAACACTGCGAAGAGGGCGAAAATATCCTCCTGTCGTAGCGGTGAATCATCCAGCGTCCACAAACTGATTAACGTGCGGATGAGATAAAAATCGCACACCAGCAGGAAAAAATCCGCCCCGTCAGCCTGGCCAATCACATCGTGGTAAACCCGGTAAATCAGCCAGTTGCGCATCATCCACGGTGCGGCGGCAAAATGCTGTTGCCACGTGGTTTGCCACTGCGCCTGAAGCTGCTGTTGCAACAGGGCTTCGCTATTGGCGTCATGCAGCGTCAGCAAAGTCACCTGCAACGGCAGCGAGGCTTTGCGTGGGCTTTCCGGCAGAATCGACCAGTCAAATGCAAAACTCCCGAGCAGCGTCACCAGCTGCCGTGCCAGCTGTGGTACGGGCGGCAGCTGGGCGAACTGTGCCTGCAGCGTGCCTTTTTTCGCATGATCGCCCAGCGCCTGTGGCAGCGTTGTCAGTCGGGCAAGAGTATCGCCATCCCTGCCTGGCATTTTACTGGCGCGGGAGAGCAGGATACCGACGGCATACAGTGACAGTTCTGGGGTTAAATCGGGGAGCGTAAGGGTGCTCAAAATTATCTGGTTTACTATCGCATCGCGCGCGGATAGCGCTGCGGCATTTTCTTCCACAGGGCGATAGGTAAGCTGTAAATCAAAGGCTCTGGCATCGTTGAGCACCGCTTCGCAGCTTTCTGGCTCTGTCAGCATCAGGCTCTGACGAATCTCATTCTTCCAGACCTTACGGACGTATAAAGGCGAACCGGGGTGCTGCGCCAAAAAATTGCGTACAAATTCCGGCTCGTAACATTCAATAAAACTCATAGGTGGCTTCCAGTCTTTATTACTTCGCGGAATGTGCAATAAGCGTGCCGGGAATTTTTGTAATCAAAAACAAAGGATTGAGAATCAGGCGGAAAATCCGTTTCCGCGATGGGGGAAGGAATTGTCGTTATTCCTGGTAGAGAAAATCTGCTTCGCTGCCTAAAAACGACTGAATAAATTCATACTGGCGAATCAACAGCTCGCCGTTTTTATCGTTGTAGGCTTTGCATCGTTCCGCCTTTTGCTCAAGGCGTTGCCACAACTGTTGTGCTGCCGCTTTTTGGACTGCCGGAAGCCAGGCAAAAACCTGCGCCAGACCGTCACGATTGACGCTAACGTTGAGCATTTTCAGCAGGCTGTGCCGTTGATGGCTATGTCTATGCAACTGCTCATAGTGATGCGTTATCTCCTCGTTTACTGCCAGCAGCTCCTCGCTGGCGCGGCGAATCATGCAGATCCGCTGGCGCTGGAGACGTTCGCGCAGGCAATCATACAGCGTGTCATCGTCACGAATTCCCTGCAGCAGCGCCTTCACCTGTTGTAACCGGATACTCACTTCATCGGCCTCTTAGTTCTGGAAAAAGCTCAGCATGTCGCTGGCTAACTGTTCGGTGTCCACTTGCAGGCTGCCGGAGGCCAGCATCGCCTGCATTTTCGCCACGTTGTCGCTGTTGATATCGCTCTCTTGCTGGTCGTTCAGCGTTTGCTGGGCGGACTGTAATCCCGCCTGAGTAATGTCGTCGGCGCTCAGCGTCGTGGTGGTGGCCGCCGTGCTTTTACGCGGCTGGCTGGCGCCTGCCGTTGTGGCTGTCGGGCGATTGCCTGGCATAGTCGGGGTGATTTTCATCGCAACCTCGTCTCGATATTGGGGTGGGTTACTCCGGTAAAGCGGTTAACAGGCGGAAAAACTTTAATCGCCAGCGCAAATTACTCCGCGCTTACCGTCGTCACCACGCCGCTTTCTGCCACCATTGCGCTGATGACCCGCTGGCTACTGGCATTGCGCACTTTCACCATCTCGCCTTTGCGGCCATTTTTCAGCGCCACGCCGGGCATCGAGGCGGTGATCCCCGCGTTCTGGTAAACAATCATCACCGGCTGATCGCGTTCGACCAGCACAGGCGAAACCAGCTCTTCTTTGGTGAGCGGCCTGCCCGGTTGCAGCGCGTGCTTACTGCTTAAACCAATCGCATCATCGAGATCCATCAACACATCGCGGCGCTGGGCGCTGACGTTGTAGGGCTTCAACTCCACATCATTCGCCGTGAGCGGCGTGTCGCGGGCAACCAGTGACTTCGCCATTACCACCGGCACCAGAACATCCGGGCGCACCGCCACGTTCATCTGCCAGCTTTGCGGGCAACTGACGGTGAAGTTCATCCGGTTGAGGGCGATTTCCGCAGGCGACGTCTGCGTGACGCCGGGTGCTGTAGCACAGGGCGCGGCGGTCGCAATCTGCGAGGGAATGTAGACGTTAAAAGTGTAGCGATAGTCATGCCACTGTTGCTGTTGCGCCAGCGATTCAATTTCTTGGCTCGCGGCATTCAGCACCTGGGCGTTGACTTGTTCCCGCGCGCTATGTTGCACGGGATGGACGGCGGCGTAGCCCGGTAAGGCCAGCGCCAGGAGGAAATAAAACTTCCGCCTGCAAAATTGAAAACTCATAAACCCTTTCTCATCAGTCACTTAAAAAATGGCACGGCGATTGCTTAGCGTATGCGGATTGAAGCAGGAGTGACGCAAGAAATGGGGATCAGTTTTCAACAGGCATTGGGAGTGCATCCGCAGGCAGTGAAGTTACGTCTTGAGAGGACCGAGCTACTGACTGCGAATCTGGCGAATGTCGATACGCCAAATTTCAAGGCTAAAGATATTGATTTTGCCAGGGAGATGCAACGGGCAAATAACGCGGCGGTGGATGTCCAGTATCGCGTGCCAATGCAGCCGTCGGAAGATGGCAACACCGTGGAACTGAACAGCGAACAGGCGCGGTTTTCACAAAATAGTATGGATTATCAAAGCAGTCTGACCTTTCTGAATCTGCAAATCAGCGGCATCAGAGAGGCCATTGAAGGGAAATAAGCATGTCATTTACTGATATCTATCAGATTTCCGGCTCGGCGATGACGGCGCAAACGCTACGTCTGAATACCGTTGCCAGTAACCTGGCGAATGCCAATGCGCCCGCCAGCAGTGAGGCGCAGGCGTATAAAGCGCGCAGCCCGGTGTTTGCGGCGGTGTATCACCACAGCTTGCTGGCGGGAACGCATCGTCATGCGATCGACGGCGCCAGCGTGCAGGTGCAGGACGTGCTGCAAACCGGCGGGACGGTGAAACGCTATGAACCGCATTCGCCGCTGGCCGATGCTAACGGGGATGTCTGGTATCCCGACGTCAATGTGGTGGAACAGATGGCGGACATGATGTCAGCTTCGCGCGATTTCGAAACCAATGTCGATGTGCTCAACAACGTGAAAAGTATGCAGCAAAGTTTGCTGAAACTGGGAGAAGCCTGATGAATACCCTGGCGCTGAATGCGCAATCGTCGCAGCCGACCGCCACGGCGGAAAACAATAATGTGGCGGCCAGCGACACAACAAGCAGCAGCGATAGCTCGCCCGTCGATACCTTCCTGACGCTGTTTGTCGCCGAGATCCAAAACCAGGACCCGACCGACCCGACCGACGCCACCGAATACATCGACCAGCTTTCGTCGATGGCGCAGGTGGCGATGATGGAAGAGATGAGCGTGCAGGCCAACACCAACGCGGTGCTGATGAGCAACATTCAGGTGATGGCGCTCGGCAACCTGGTGGGCGACGACATTATGGTGCAGACCACCGCCTTGCAGGTGAGTGACCAGACCATTAACGGTCGCGCCACGCTTGACGACGCCTGTACCACCGCCGATCTCCACTTTACCGATGCCGCAGGCGATGACTACACGGTATCGCTGATCCCGGAGGGTAGTTCTTCCGTCGGGCCAGGCCAGGTTGATTTCTCGGTGGATCCCGCCGATTACGGCATCCCGCCCGGCGATTACGACGTTTCGGTGGTGACCAACACCGGGGAAGAAGAGGTGCCGATTGAAGTCTCCGGCGAAGTGGAAGATGTGCGCATCCCGCTCGACGGCAGCTCTCCGGTGCTCAACGTTGCAGGTGTGGGCGAAGTGCCGTTCACCATGATTAGCCAGTTTGGCGTACCCGATGCCGACAGTGATGTGGCGTGATGACCGGTGCCAAATTGCCTGATGCGCTTCGCTTATCAGGCCTACATGAATCTGCATGGTTTTGTAGGCCGGATAAGGCGTTCACGCCGCATCCGGCAAAACAACGGGCACGCTGTCAAAAATCTGAATTAACAGGAAGAAACAATGAGTTATGAAATTGCCGCAACGGGGCTGAATGCCGTTAACGAACAGCTGGACGGGATCAGTAACAACATCGCCAACGCCGGAACGGTGGGCTATAAGTCGATGACCACCCAGTTTTCCGCCATGTATGCCGGAAGCCAGGCGATGGGCGTCAGCGTGGCAGGTACCGCGCAAAGTATCTCTCGCGGCGGTTCTCTGGTATCGACCGGCAACGCGCTGGATCTGGCGATTAACGACGACGGCTTTTTTGTTACCTGCGACAGCGCGGGCAACATTTCTTATACCCGCGCCGGATCGTTTGAAACCGACAAAAACGGCTATATCGTTAACGCCTCAGGCGCTTATTTGCAGGGGTATCCGGTGGATGACACTGGCACCCTGCAAACCGGTACAGTCACAGATATCCAGATCAAAACCGGCAATATTCCGGCGCAGGCCAGCAGCAGCCTGACCTTTACCGCCAACTTCAACGCCAGCGATGCGGCTATCGACCGCACCACCGTACCGTTCGACCCGGCCAACAGTAGCTCGTACACCGACAGCTACACCACCACGGTGTACGACTCATTAGGTAATGAACACTCGGTATGCCAGTACTTCACCAAAACCAGCGATAACATCTGGGAAGTGCAGTACACCTTCGACGGCCAGCAGCAGACTGGCGTTCCGGCGACCACCTTAACCTTCGACCCGAATACCGGGAAACTGACCTCGCCCACCACGCCGCAGACCATTGAGTTTCAGACCGACGCCGCCGCGCCTATCGATTTAACCGTCGATTACTCGACCTGTACGCAATATGGCTCTGATTTTTCTGTCACTAACAACGCCGCCGACGGCTATGCCTCTGCCACCCAGAACGGCGTGCAGGTTGATGGCGACGGCAAAGTTTACGCCACCTACAGCAACGGCGAGCGCATGTTACAGGGGCAGGTAGTACTGGCGACGTTCCCCAACGATGACGGCCTGCAAGCGGTGAGCGGCACCGCGTGGGTACAAACCGGGGAATCCGGCACACCGCTGATTGGCGTTCCCGGCTCCGGCACCAGCGGCACGCTCACCTCAGGCGCGCTTGAAAGCTCCAACGTCGATATCACCAGCGAACTGGTCAACCTGATGACCGCCCAGCGTAACTATCAGGCCAACACCAAAGTTATCGCCACCAGCACGCAGCTCGATGACGCGCTGTTCCAGGCAATGTAATGGATCGCTTGATTTATACCGCCCTGAGCGGGGCTTCGCAGACTTTGTACGAGCAGCAAATTAGCGCCAACAACCTGGCCAATGTCAACACCAACGGTTTTCGTGCCGATATGGCAATGGCGACCAACGACAAGGTGAAAGGCGGCGGCTTCGACACGCGCTATATGGCGCAGGAAGGGGCCAGTGGCGTGAACGACAGCACGGGCGTGGCGGAGAAAACCGAACGCCCGCTGGACGTGGCGATTCAGGGCGCGGGTTACATTGCGGTGCAGGATAAAAACGGCAACGAAGTCTATACCCGCAACGGCAACATTCAGCAGGACGATCAGGGGCAACTGACCATCGACGGCAATCTGGTGCTGGGGGATAACGGGCCGATCATTCTGCCGCCGAACGCCATCGCCTCGTTTGGCAGCGACGGCACGCTGTCGGTGACGCCCGATGACGGCGACGTGACCGCGACGATGGATATCGACCGCCTGAAGCTGGTGGATATCCCGGTCGCTAACCTGGCGAAAAATCCTGAAGGGATGCTGATAACGGCAGACGGCGTTCCGGCTCAGCGCGATGAAAACATCAAAGTCAGCGGCGGTTTTCTGGAGGGCAGCAACGTCTCGGCGGTGAGCGAGATGATGTCGTCCATCGCCATGAACCGCCAGTTTGAAGCGCAGATCAAAATGATGAAAACCGCCGAAGATATCAGCTACGCGGGCAACCGTTTATTGCGCGGCTCGTAACCGCACTTCGTAGGCCGGATAAGGCGCTCACGCCGCATCCGGCAACCGCGGCCCAAAAACAACACGGAATTTACCACCATGAACGCAGCATTATGGATCAGCAAAACCGGCCTCTCGGCGCAGGATGCTGAAATGAGCGCGATTGCCAACAACATCGCCAACGTTAACACCACCGGCTTCAAGCGCGACCGGGTGATGTTTCAGGATCTGTTCTACCAGACCCAGGAAGCGCCGGGCGCGATGCTCGACCAGAACAACATCATGCCGACCGGGCTGCAATTCGGTAGTGGCGTGCGCATTGTCGGCACCCAAAAAACCTTTACCGAAGGCAACGTCGAAACCACCGACAACGCCATGAACGTCGCCATTATGGGGCAGGGATTTTTGCAGGTGCAAAAGGCCAACGGCGATATCGCCTATACCCGCGACGGCAATTTGCAGGTGAACGCTGACGGCGTGCTAACCAACTCGCAGGGCTTGCCGTTGCAGCCGGAGATCGACGTACCGGCGGGGGCGACCAACGTTGCGTTTGGTGAGGATGGCACGGTGACGGCGATCTTACCCGGCGACAGCGATGTGACCGAGTTAGGGCAACTGACACTGGTGAACTTCGCCAACCCGGCGGGGCTTTCCGCCGAGGGTGACAACCTCTATCTGGAAACCGCCGCCAGCGGTCAGCCGACCGAAGGCGTGCCGGGCGAAGATGGGCTTGGCACCTTGCAGGACAACGCGCTGGAAGGATCGAACGTGGATATCGTCAACGAAATGGTGGCGATGATTACGGTGCAACGCGCTTACGAGATGAACGCCAAAATGGTGTCGGCAGCGGACGATATGTTGCAGTACATCAGCCAGACGCTGTAAGGCCGAAATGTCGGATGCGACGCTGACGCGTCTTATCCGACCTACAAGAGCACATAACTCACTGTATTTAAAACAGGCAGAACGTGAAAAATTATCTCTGGCTGGTGGCACTGCTTCCCCTGCTTAGCGGGTGTGAATCGCAGGCCATTCTGGTCAAAAAAGACGACGCATACTTTGCGCCACCAACCACCGAAGCGCCACCTCCGGCAGACGGGCGTGCCGGGGGTGTGTTTGAAACCGGCTACAACTGGTCGCTAACCGCCGATCGGCGGGCTTACCGCGTGGGCGATATCCTGACGGTGATCCTTGAAGAATCCACCCAGTCGAGCAAACAGGCGAAAACCAACTTCGGCAAAAGCAACACCGTCGATATTGGCGCGCCGACCATTTTTGGACACACCAAAGATAAGCTTTCCGGCTCTATCGACGCCAACCGCGACTTTGACGGCAGCGCCACTTCCCAGCAGCAGAACAGCTTGCGCGGGGAGATCACTGTTTCTGTACATGGTGTGCAGCCCAACGGCATCCTCGAAATTCGTGGTGAGAAATGGCTGACCCTCAACCAGGGCGATGAGTACATCCGTTTAAGCGGCCTGGTGCGCGCCGACGACATCCAGAACGACAACTCGGTTTCCTCCCAGCGGATCGCCGACGCCCGCATCTCCTACGCCGGACGCGGCGCGTTAAGCGACGCCAATGCCGCAGGCTGGCTGACGCGGCTGTTTAACCATCCTCTGTTCCCGATTTAATGCCGGAGAGTGCAATGCAAAACTGGATAAAAACGGTGGTCGTAGCCGTAAGCCTGGCGCTGCCCGGTGTGGCGCTGGCGCAATCGCTGGAGTCGCTGGTCAACGTACAGGGCGTGCGCGAAAACCAACTGGTCGGCTACAGCCTGGTGGTCGGCCTCGACGGCACTGGCGATAAAAATCAGGTCAAATTCACCAACCAGACCATCACCAATATGCTGCGCCAGTTCGGCGTGCAACTGCCAAATAAAATTGACCCGAAGGTGAAAAACGTCGCCGCGGTGGCGGTGAGCGCCACGCTGCCACCGATGTACTCGCGTGGGCAGACCATTGATGTCACCGTTTCGTCGATTGGCGATGCCAAAAGTATTCGTGGCGGCACCTTGCTGCTGACCCAGTTGCACGGCGCAGATGGCGAAGTTTATGCCCTGGCGCAGGGCAGCGTGGTGGTGGGCGGGATGAATGCCACCGGGGCCAGTGGCTCGAGCGTAACGGTTAATACGCCGACTGCCGGGTTAATTCCCAACGGCGCGACGGTGGAGCGCGAGATCCCCAGCGATTTTCAGATGGGCGACACCATCACCCTCAACCTGAAACGTCCGTCGTTTAAAGATGCCAACAATATTGCGGCGGCGATCAACGCCTCGTTTGGCGGCATCGCCACGGCGCAGAGTTCCACCAACGTTACCGTGCGCGCGCCCACCAGCCCCGGCGCGCGGGTGGCGTTTATGTCGCAACTGGACGATGTGCAAGTGCAGGCGGAGAAAATCCGCGCCCGCGTGGTGTTTAACTCGCGCACTGGCACGGTGGTGATGGGCGATGGCATCGCGCTGCATGCGGCGGCGGTGTCGCACGGCAGTTTGACCGTCTCAATTAACGAAACCAGCAACGTCAGCCAGTCGAATGCCTTTGCGGGCGGGCGCACGGCGGTAACGCCGCAGAGCAATATCGCGGTGAATCATGCGCGCCCTGGGGTGGTGAGTTTGCCGGAGTCGAGTAGCCTGAAAACGCTGGTTAATGCGTTGAACAGTTTAGGCGCGACGCCGGATGACATTATGTCGATTTTGCAGGCGCTGCATGAAGCGGGAGCGCTGGATGCCGACCTGGAGGTGATCTGATGAAAGTGAACGCCAGCGGTGGGATTGACGGCAGCGATGCGTTAATGGGGCCGAAGGTTCAGGCCAATGATATCAAGCAGGCCGCGGAGCAGTTTGAGGCGATTTTTTTACGCAACATGCTGAAAGAGATGCGTAAAACCAACGAGTTGTTTGATTCGAAAGATAACCCGTTTAACAGCGATTCGGTGCGCATGATGCAGGGGTTTTATGACGATGAGTTGTGTAACACCCTGGCGCAGCAGCATGGGATTGGCATTGCGGCGATGATTGTGAAGCAGCTGTCGCCGAAGCATAAATGAGGCTCCGGCGTTCGGTGCCTGATGCGACGCTGTCGCGTCTTATCAGGCCTACGAGTCCGCGCATATTTTTATGTTTGCGCCCGTATGTACGCCGCATCCGGCATTTGGCACCCGGTTTACGGAACTTAAGAATCCCCATCTTCACGCCGCTTTTAACCGGCACGATTTACCGGTAAGGACCCAACATGGACATGATTAACATCGGCTACAGCGGCGCATCAACGGCGCAGGTGGAGCTGAACGTCACGGCGCAAAACACCGCTAACGCCATGACCACGGGCTATACCCGCCAGGTGGCGGAGATCAGCACCATCGGTGCCAGCGGTGGTTCGCCGAACAGCGCCGGTAACGGCGTACAGGTGGACAGCATTCGTCGCGTCTCCAACCAGTATCAGGTGAATCAGGTGTGGTATGCCGCCAGCGATTACGGCTATTACAGCACCCAGCAGGGGTATCTTAGCCAGCTGGAAGCGGTATTGAGCGACGATAACAGCAGCCTGAGCGGCGGCTTCGATAACTTCTTCGCCGCCCTTAACGAAGCCACCACCAGCCCTGACGATTCCGCCCTGCGCGAGCAGGTGATCAGCGAAGCCGGGGCGCTGTCGTTGCGTATTGATAACACGCTCGATTACGTCGACTCGCAAAGTACGGAAATCATCAGCCAGCAGCAGGCGATGGTGTCGCAAATCAACACGCTCACCAGCGGCATCGCCAGCTATAACCAGCAAATCGCCCAGGCCGAAGCCAACGGTGATAACGCCTCCGCGCTGTACGACGCTCGCGATCAGATGGTGGAAGAACTCAGCGGGATGATGGATGTGCAGGTCAATATCGATGACCAGGGCAACTACAACGTCACCCTGCAAAACGGTCAGCCGCTGGTGAGCGGGCAGCAAAGTTCGACCATCGCGCTGGAAACCAACGCCGACGGCACGCCGACCATGTCGCTGACCTTCGCCGGAACCACGTCAACGATGACCACCGACACCGGCGGTTCATTAGGCGCACTGTTTGATTATCAAAACGATGTACTGACGCCGCTGACCGATACCATCAACAGCATGGCGTCGCAGTTTGCTGATGCGGTCAACAACCAGCTGGCGCAGGGCTACGATCTCAACGGTAACCCCGGCGAGCCGCTGTTTATTTACGACGCCAGCAATGCCGATGGTCCACTGACCGTTAACCCGAATATCACCGCCGACGAGCTGGCGTTCTCCAGTTCGCCGGACGAAAGCGGCAACAGCGACAACCTGCAGGCGCTGATCAATATCTCCACCGAACCGCTGGAAATCGACAATCTTGGCAGCGTGACGGTCGGGCAGGCGTGCTCGTCAATCATCAGCAATATCGGCATTTACAGTCAGCAAAATCAGACGGAAATCGATGCCGCGTCCAATGTCTATTCCGCAGCGCAAAACCAGCAGAGCAGCGTCAGCGGCGTCAGCATGGACGAAGAAGCGGTGAACCTCATCACCTATCAACAAATTTATGAAGCCAATCTGAAAGTCATTTCCGCCGGGGCCGAGATTTTCGATTCGGTGCTGGAAATGTGCAGCTAAGCGGGAGCGCGAGAATGCGAGTAACCACCCAACAAACCTACGTCTCGATGACGCAAAGTTTTAATGATCTCTCCGGCGATCTGGCGCATGTGGTCGAGCAGATGGCAACCGGCAAGCAGATTTTGCAGCCGTCGGATGACCCCATCGCCGCCACGCGTATCACCCAGTTGAACCGCCAGCAGTCGGCGATTGAGCAGTATCAGAGCAATATCGACTCCGCGTCGGCGGGGTTAAGCCAGCAGGAATCGATTCTCGATGGCGTCAACAACAGCCTGCTGGCGGTGCGTGACGACCTGCTGGAAGCGGCGAACGGCACCAATACTGCTGATTCGCTCGCAAGCCTCGGCCAGGATATTGAGTCGCTCACCGAATCGATGGTCGCGGCGCTGAACTATCAGGACGAAGACGGGCACTACGTGTTTGGCGGCACTATCAACGATCAGCCGCCGATCGTGGCAGTGGACGATGACGGCGACGGCGTTACCGACAGCTACAGCTATCAGGGTAACAGCGACCACCGCCAGACCACGGTGTCGAACGGCGTGGAAGTGGATACCAACGTGGCGGCGAGCGATTTCTTCGGCAGCAATTTAGACGTGCTCAACACGCTTAATTCGCTCTCCCAGGAGCTGCAAAACCCGGACGTTGACCCGGCCGATCCGCAGGTGCAGAGCGATATTCAGAACGCCGTCGATGTGGTGGACACCGCCTCGGACGACCTCAACGCCTCAATTGCGTCGCTCGGCGAGACGCAGAACACCATGTCGATGCTGAGCGATGCACAGACCGATATCTCTACCTCTAATGATGAGTTGATCGGTTCATTACAGGATCTCGATTACGGCCCGGCGTCGATCACCTTTACCGGACTGGAAGTGGCAATGGAAGCTACCCTCAAGACTTACTCGAAAGTGAGTGAGTTGAATTTGTTCAGCGTTCTCTAACTCTTTCAGGAACAGTATGCAGGTCGGACTTACTTCTTCGTCACTCGCCACTGGCGGCGCGCATAGCGCTGCGGTATCGTCGTCAACCGTTGCGCCCACTCAGGCTGTGCGGCAAAAGCTCCCGGCGACGGCGAGTGAATATCCGGCCTCGCCGCTGATTACCACTCGCCCGCAGCGTTACAGCGTGCAGCTTAACGACCAGCTCACCACGTTGCAGCAGGCGGATCATTATCTCGGGCAACTGGAGCAGCAGTTGCTCGATTATCGACACAGCCAGCGCAAAGGCGGGCAGGCGCAGAGTTCAGCGCTGATGCAGATGCTGGACAAGCGCACTACTCTTTCTGGCGGCGCGGTGGACCGCCAGTTGCAGCCGGTGTTGCAGGGGGAAGCGCGGGTGACTTTTCACTCGCCGGATCTGGCGAATCTGGTACACAATCCCACGCCGGGAACGCGCATGTTCAGCGTCTCTGACGGGCGGCAGACCCAGCTTTCAGCGGTGATGCTGTCTGAGGATGACAGCGCCGCGCAGTATCAGACGCGGCTGACCAACGCCCTGCGCCGCGTAGGCGTGCAGCTGCATCAGCAAGCGGATGGCATCAGTTTCTCCACCACTGAAAAACAGTGGCCTGACATCGAACGTACCTTAAGCGTGCGCACCGATGGCGATAAATCAGCATTTATGCCGCTAAAAACCTTTGCCGAACCATCACAGGCCGAGCGTTTAGCGCAAAGTTTGCAACAGGGTGGTGCGGGGATTTCTCAAATGCTGGAAAACATTAATCAGCAGCGTGCGCAGATGGCGGTGCAGCAGGAAAAAGCCCGCCAGTTGATCGACGGCATGTCCCGCTTCCCGCAAACGGAAAACGCCGTGCAGGCATCGGAAAATCTCGGCGGCGTGCTCGACAGCGCCAATCATAACTATCAGGTGTTATTACAGGCGGTGAACGGTCAGGCGCGAATTTCCAGCCAGACGGTGAGGAGTTTATTGGGTTAGGGTTATTGAAAATCTATCAAATGAGGCTGTCGTAAAAAATCATTTCAGTGCAGAATATGCTATAACTCTGCGGGTTAAAAAAGGAATGAAATGGCCACTCTCAAGCAACTGATGGATAAGCAAAGCCCTGAAAGTCGTAGGCGAATAATAAAAAAAACAGAACGAATCCGGCAAACTGTCATTAATAAAAAGCTAGAGTTACCAATAACTAAAACTATCAGTAATTCCGATTGATTTCATTCGGGATTTTCGTAGGCCGGATAAGACGCGTTTAGCGTCGCATCCGGCATATATTGGCACTCATCAACACTTCTGCACAGTATTTAACAACTTCTCCAAATTCTGATACATCGCGCTATTAATATCGCTGTTCTGCCAGCCTTCCACATTAAACGTTAATTGCCAGCTACCGTTGCACTGGTTACGCAGAACGATATCACTCTCCAGTCGGTTACGAACATATTTATAATAGGTTGTCATGGTCATATTATGCGCTGACAATAAATTATCGAGTTTGTCTTTTCCTGGTGCGAGGGTTTGTGACAGTAACGGTGCGGAATTATTTTCTTTTCCAGAACTAAGATGAAATATTTTTATTCTTGGGCTATTAACGGATTCTTTTACCAGTTGCGGGGCGTCAGGCGTATTTTTTATATGAGAATAGCCCACGGTCGAACCAACAAATATAACTGCCGCAATTAACGCTGACCCCATCATTCCTTTATGTTTTTTTCTTCCCGTCACAGGTGGTGCTGTTGGCTGTATTTCTTCCGGAACAGGCGGCACAGTTTCCTGTACGTGATCGGTAATAATTATCGCTTCCGCAGGCGATGACTCCGGCAAAGACACATACTCTTTATTGCACAAGTAACCTTTTTTGGGGATGGTTTTAATAATGTTCTGTTGCTTGCCATCATCGTCAATGGCAACGCGCAGCGCATGGATTGCCGTCGGCAGACTGTTGCCGCCGACAATGCGGTTTTTCCACACTTCGGCACATAAATAAGATCGCGATAAAACCGTCTCGGCATTTTTTGCTAATGTTTCCAGCAAAATAAAATGGTATTCGCCGAGACGACGTGTTTCACCCGTTTCGCAATGTATTAAGGCATTAAGCGACGAGTCCATTCGCCAGTTGTTGATAATAATACTCATGGTTGAGTTTACCTTAGCAAGGGATAAATGTTTCCTGATAGCACACTGCATAGAACAGTGTTTTATGCGTCCCTGAGAAGATGATTTGTTTACGTGATAATTAATATTTTATGGTAATAGGATTATTCCTAATCACTATGTGGTGGAATGTAACGAAATGGCGGGTCCGTCACAATAGTAAAATGTGTACTATTTGCAACGCAATGTAAGTTTTGGCATCAGTACATTGAGAAAAAAACGATTTTACTGAAAGTAATCTTAATCATATCAAGCAATTGATAACGACATATTTTGACACCTGGCCATGTGGCAGATATTGCTAATAATCTTTTTATCTGAATTTAACTTCTGCTTTTTTTAGCTAAAAGTGGCATCAGATAAAGCATCGTGAAAATTTTTTAAATCGACTTTAAGTTTGCTCCTGAGGTGTCGTTTTTACAGGGTATCGAAACGAAAACGATTAATCCCAAGGAGCAGTATCATGTTATCTATTAACACCAATAACGCCTCAATGGCCGCCGTTAATGCCATCAGCAAAAGCAGCTCTTCTCTGTCTACATCTATGGAACGCCTGGCGACAGGTAACCGGATTAACTCTTCTGCCGATGACGCAGCGGGCAAACAAATTGCTAACCGTCTGACTGCACAGTCCAGCGGTATGGGTGTGGCGCTGAGCAACATCAATGATGCCACCGCGATGCTGCAAACCGCCGACAGCATGTTCGACGAAATGTCTGACGTGCTGGGTCGTATGAAAGACCTGTCAACTCAGGCAGCGAACGGCACCTACAGCGACGACGATCTGCAGGCGATGCAGGACGAATACGACGAACTGGGTCAGCAGATGTCTGACATGCTGCAAAACACCACTTACGGCGGCACCAACCTGTTCGGTGTTTCCGGTACCAGCAACACCGGTACTGACGGTCTGTTCCAGAGCGCAGTAACTTTCCAGGTGGGCGCGGAATCTTCCGACACCATGACCGTGAATATTTCAAGCCAACTGAACACGTTGGTGACTGACCTTTCTGCAATCAGCAACTCTTTTAGCGCGGATCAGGCTGACACCACTGGCACCGCAGGCGTGTCTGGCGGTACTGAACTGACTGCGTCTGGCTCGGCTAACCAGATGATCACCAGCATTTCTACTGCGATGGATGATGTTTCGCAGATCCAGTCCAAGCTGGGTGCCTCTATCAACCGTCTGAACGATACCGCCAACAACCTGACCAGCATGCAGGACAACACCGAAGTCGCTATCGGTAACATCATGGATACCGACTACGCGACGGAAGCGTCCAACATGACCAAACAGCAGGTGCTGATGCAGACTGGTATCACCATGCTGAAACAGTCCAACAGCATGTCCAGCATGGTTTCCAGCCTGCTGCAGTAGTGCGGGATTGCCGGATGCGGCGTGAACGCCTTATCCGGCCTACAAAATATTGCAAATTCAATATATTGCAGAAACCTTGTAGGCCTGATAAGCGCAGCGCATCAGGCAGTGTTGCGTTTGTCATCAGTCTCAACACCGCCTGCGGGCGGTGTTGTGCTTTCTGCGGCAGACACTCTTCCGCCAGACCGGAAACGCTATTTCCGCCTGTTTTTCAATCTATTGATTATTCACATAAAAAATATTGGCACGCCTTTTGCCAATAACCTGACATCGTTATCCGGAGTCATCAATGATCAACCCAAGAACCATTGCGCAAGAAATCGCTTATGCAGATGTCGCCACTCAGGCAGCAAATTTGCAGGAGAAGCAAACGGAGCTGGATGCTGAAAGCAGCGGCCTGGACTCGCTCAGCTCGGCGTTGAGCGATTTCCAGAGCGCCGTCGACGCGCTGAACAGCGATACCGACGGCCCGGTGACTTTCGCCGCCACCAGCAATAATGACTCGGCGACCGTTTCCGCTAACTCGCAGGCGCAGGCGGGAAGCTACTCGTTTTTCGTTGAGCAACTGGCGCAGGGGCAGCAGACCACGTTCAGTATGGGCGATGACACCTTTTCTGCGACGGGGACGTTTGAAATGACCATGGGCGACAGCACCATGGATATCGACCTGGCGGCGGCGGATCAGAACGGTGACGGCGACGGTTTTATCGACGCCAGCGAGCTGGTGAATGCGATTAACGACTCCGATGACAATCCGGGCGTCTCGGCAGCACTGGTAAAAACCGATGGCACCACCACGATTATGCTCACCTCCGATAGCACCGGGGCACAGAGCGCGTTTTCGGTGAGCGTAACGGGGCATGACGCCAGCAACGATAGCGCCAGCGCGCCCGTTGCCACGGATGTTTCCTCAGCCCAGGACGCGATTATTCATCTCGGCAGCGCCACGGGGCCTGAGATCACCAACAGCAGCAACACGTTTGATGATGTGATCCCCGGCGTCACCATGACTTTCACCGAAGTCAGCGATTCTGACAGCGATCTCACCACCTTTAACATCAGCGAAGATTCCAGCGCCAGCCAGGAGAAAGTACAGACCTTTGTCGATGCCTATAACACCTTGATTGATACGGTTGATTCGCTGACCACTCACGGTGATGACAGTACCAGCGCCGGGGTATTTGCGGGCGACGCCGGACTCAGTTCACTGGCGAACCAGCTCGATGATATCGCCCATGCCAGCTACAACGGCGTGTCGATTGTTGACTATGGCATCACCCTCGATTCTCACGGCCACTTACAAATTGATTCTGACCAGTTCAACGATGAAATGAAGAAAAATCCTGACGGCCTGACGTCTATTTTCGTTGGTGATAACAGCATGGTGGCGCAGATGGACGACCTGATTAACACCTACACGGACTCCAGCAACGGCATCATCACCCTGCGCCAGCAGAACATTGACGATCAGATGAGCAAAATTCAGGACGAAGGCGACCAGCTTACCGATACCTATAACGCCAACTACGACCGTTATCTCGAGGAGTACACCAACACGTTGGTCGAGGTATACACCATGAAAGCCAGCATGGCGGCATTCGCGTAACTCAGAAGGAATATCCCTAAAGATGTACCAAGTACAGGACGGCTATTCGCAATACAAAGAGATCGATCTCGCGGCGCGTACTGCGGCGGCATCTCCGCTTGAACTGGTGCTGGTGCTGTTTTCTGGCCTGATGGACGAGCTGGAACGCGCCAAAAGCCATATTGAAGGGCGGCGTTTCGAGAAGAAAGCCCAGAGCATCAATAAATGCATCGACATTCTCAATGCGCTCACCAGTTCGCTTGAGTTTGAAACTGGCGGCGAGCTGGTGGTCAACCTTTCGCGCCTCTATGACCACTGTGTGTATCGCTTGTATGAAGCCAGCGGCGAACTGTCGGCAGAGAAAATCGATGAAGTGATGCTGATCTTAAGCAACCTGCGCGAAGGCTGGGAAGGGCTTTCGGGCAAGCTGGGTTAAGACGATGGAAAAACAACGCAGGCAACTTTTCGCGCTGGTCGAGGCGATGAATGAAGCCCTCGACAAGCAACGCTGGCGACGCCTTCCGGCACTGCATCAGCAGTTGATGCGCCAGTTTCACGATTACGCGGCGGTGGAAACCGATGCGGCGCAGTTATGTGCGGTGAAGGCGCAACTGTACGGCGCGTTTAATGCCCTGATTAAACGGCGCGAGCAGCGCGCAGAAGTGTTGAAAGCGCGTATGGAACAGCATCAGCGGCATCAGGAAGGCGTACTGGCCTACTCAATTGTTAATTTACTTTCGGAGAAGTCATGAATCCGGCATTGCTTTCCACGCTCGGAACGCTTGCGGAAACCGCTTCGTTGAAGGCGGATATTTTACCGCCGGTGAGCGGTGAAAACGCGCCCGCGTTTACCCTGCCGAAAATGGCGGTCGCGGCGGTAGCGGAGCGCGTTCATAGCGCTAAAACCAGTCAGCAACAGGCGACGCGCCCGCAGGAGAACGATCCGGTGGCGATGCAGGCGCTAATGGCGCTGTTACTTCCGCAACCTGCCGCGCCGCATCAGGACACGCCGCAGCCGCGAAACGTCGCAACATCACCGGTTATCCAGCAATTGACGAAAGCGGTGGTGCAAAATGCGCCGCAACGCCCGACGCAACAGCAGGAACTCACGCCGTTGCCGCCGCAGTTGCAGGAACTGATCAGTCAGTTGCCGCAGGCGAAACCCGAACAGCAGGCCAGACTAGCGACTTACGCCAGTGAAGATTTACATGCCATTGCGCCGACGCAGCCGCGCGTATCGGCACAGCCCGCTCGCCCGAAACCTGAACTAACCCGTGTGACCGCGCGACCGCAGGTCGAGCGTAAAACGGAAAAAGTGCCGGACAGCGAACCGGTTATTGCGCGTGCGGTGTTGCAGGTTAAGACGCCGGAGCTGGTCAGCGATCATCAGGAGATTGTCGCCAAACCTGTCACGCTTTCGATGGACGAACTGGGCGAAAAACTGACGACGCTGTTGAAAGATCAGATCCACTTTCAGCTCAACAAACAACAACAGATCTCCACCATCCGTCTCGATCCACCGTCGCTTGGCAAGCTCGAGATCGCCGTACAACTCGACAACGGCAAACTGATGGTGCACATCGGCGCGAACCAAAGTGAAGTTTGCCGCGCGTTACAGCAGTTTAGCGACGATCTCCGCCAGCATCTGACGGCGCAAAATTTTATGGAGGTGAACGTACAGGTTTCCTCCGAAGGGCAGTCGCAGCAACAACAACAGTCGGGCCATCAGCAGGAAGAGGTGAGTGCCGCCTTACAGCTTGATGATGCGCCTCAATTTCAACAGAACGAATCCGTTTTGATCAAAGTGTAAAGGCAATATGAAGAAAATCGTGGTGGCGGGCGTGGTCAGCGCCGTTCTGGCGTTGATGGTGGGGGCCGGAGCTGGATGGGGTGTCTGGCATCATTATGCCGGAAAGGGAAAACCGACTGCCGTCGCGCAGACGGAAACGGTGGCAACCCTGGATGAAAGCAAAAGTGTATTTGTGACGCTACCGGAAACCATTGTCACGCTGCATGACAACAACGGCGCGGACCATTATTTGTCGGCGGAATTAGTGATGGTGGTCGCCAGTGATAAAGAAGCGGAAAAAATAAAACATCAGGAGCCGCTGTATCAAAGTATTGCGGTTGAATGCCTGACGGAAATGAAATTTGAAGATTTGCGCGGCATGAAAATATCTGCCATCCGCAAACTGATTTCTGACGCGTTAAAGAAAGATCTTCAGCGTCGCAAAATGAGCGCACCGTATAAGGATTTGCTGGTGAAAAAAGTGGTCTTCCAATAATCACCAGGCGGATATAAACATGCTACAGGACGTATTCGAGTCAGAAGAATTTGCTGCTGCGCCGGTATTAACCCCGCAGCAGGAGAGCCACTATTTACAGGCTTATTTACCGCTGGTGCGTAAAGTGGTGCGGCACCTTGCGCCGCAGTGCAACTGCATTATTGACCGTCAGGATATGGAGCAAACGGCGTTAATAGGGCTGCTTAACGCCATTCGCCGCTACGGGTTGCCGGACGAAGGTTTTGCGGGCTATGCCGTGCACCGTATTCGCGGCGCGATCCTTGATGAGCTGCGCGCTCTCGACTGGCGACCACGCCAGCTGCGACAGAAATATCATCAGATGAAAGACCTGATTCGCGAAACGCGTAAAAAACTGGGACACGAGCCGGAGTGGTCAGAACTGGCCGTGGAAGGGATCTCGCATGGAGATTACCTCGAATATCAGCAACTGGAAGGGGCGGAAACGCTCGCCAGTCTCGACGAATTACTGAACGGTGAAGGGCCTGGCATTCCGCTTGCTGGCAGGGAGCTGGAAGATCAGTTTGTCACCCAGCAAATGTTGCAACAGGCGCTTTCACAATTAAGCGAAAAAGAGCAACTGATCCTCTCTATGTATTACCAGCATGAGATGAATCTCAAAGAGATTGCGCTGGTATTAGGGCTAACCGAGGCCCGAATTTGTCAATTGAATAAACAGATCGCGCAGAAAATTCGTGATTTTGTCTATCCGAATTAAAGTGAAAAAATCATGCAAAAAATATTAGGTTTACTGGTGGTGCTCGGCTGTGTATTCGGCGGGTATTTTGAAGCGGGCGGCCAATTAATTGCTATCTGGCAGCCTGCAGAGATAGTTATTATTTTAGGTGCTGGTTTCGGGGCGATGATTATTGGTAACCCGAAGCATGTGCTGAAAGAGATCGCCCATCAAATTAAAGGCGTAATCAGTAAAAAACAGCTCGGACCGGAGTTTCAGCGCCAGCTATTAATGTGCCTGTATGAGTTGCTCGAAATGGTACAAAACGGTGGCCTGCGGATGTTGGATCAGCATATTGAGCAGCCGGAAGAGAGCACCGTTTTCCAGAAATACCCGCTGGTGTTAACTCAGAAACGGCTGGTGACCTTTATTGCCGATAACTTTCGCCTGATGGCGATGGGCAAGATTGACGCTCATGAACTGGAAGGCATTCTCGATCAGGAGCTGGACACCGCCGAAGAGGCGCTGTTAACGCCGTCGCGCTCGCTGCAACGTACCGCCGAAGCGATGCCGGGATTTGGCATTTGCGCGGCGGTGCTGGGCATCATCATTACCATGCAGTCAATTGACGGATCTATCGCCCTGATCGGCCTGAAAGTGGCGGCGGCGCTGGTGGGGACGTTTTTAGGCGTGTTTATCTGCTACTGCCTGATGGACCCGCTCGCTAACGCGATGGAACAACAGGCGCGGGCGGAACATTCTTTGCTGGAATGCGTGCGTACCGTGCTGGTGGCGCAGGCAGGCGGCAAACCGACGCTGCTGGCGGTGGACGCCGGGCGTAAGCTGCTGCATCTGGCATCTAAACCGACCTTCGCCAACCTCGACGCGTGGGTGAATGCGATGCTGGAGCAAGAATAAGCATGAGAAAGACGGGCAACCGCCGCGATCGTGGGGCAAAAACCACCATCGTTCGGCGGCAGATCAAAAAGAATCATGCCGGGCACCACGGCGGGGCGTGGAAGGTGGCGTTCGCCGACTTTACTTTGGCAATGATGGCGCTATTTATGACGCTGTGGATTGTCAACAGCGTCAGTAAATCCGAGCGTGAAAGCATTATCGCCGCGCTGCACGGGCAGTCGATTTTCAATGGCGGCGGGCTGTCGCCGTTAAATAAAATTAGCCCGTCTCATCCGCCAAAACCTGCCACCGTGGCGGTGCCGGAAGAGACGGAGAAAAAAGTGCGCGACGTTAACGAGAAAACGGCGCTGCTGAAGAAGAAATCTGCCACCGAGCTTGGCGAGCTGGCAACCAGTATTAACACCATCGCCCGTGATGCGCATATGGAAGCGAATCTGGAGATGGAGATTGTTCCCCAGGGATTACGCGTGCTGATTAAAGACGACCAGAACCGCAATATGTTTGAACGTGGCAGCGCGAAGATTATGCCGTTCTTTAAAACGCTGCTGGTGGAACTCGCGCCAGTGTTCGACTCGCTCGATAACAAAATTATTATTACCGGGCATACCGATGCGATGGCCTACAAAAACAATATCTACAACAACTGGAACCTTTCGGGCGATCGCGCGCTTTCGGCTCGTCGGGTGCTGGAAGAGGCCGGAATGCCGGAAGATAAAGTGATGCAGGTGAGCGCAATGGCGGACCAGATGCTGCTGGACGCCAAAAATCCGCAAAGCGCGGGTAATCGGCGCATTGAGATTATGGTGCTGACCAAAAGTGCGTCCGATATGCTGTATCAATACTTTGGTCAGCATGGGGATAAAGTGGTGCAGCCGCTGGTGCAAAAGCTGGATAAGCAGCAGGTGCTTTCGCAGCGAACGCGTTAAACGGTGAATCTTTACGCATTTCTCAAACCTTAAAATCACTGTATACTTTACCAGTGTTGAGAGGTGAGTAATGCGTAAAATCATTCATGTGGATATGGACTGCTTTTTCGCAGCGGTGGAGATGCGCGACAATCCCGCCCTGCGCGATATCCCTATTGCTATTGGCGGCAGCCGCGAACGTCGGGGGGTGATCAGCACCGCCAATTATCCCGCGCGTAAATTCGGCGTACGCAGCGCTATGCCGACAGGGATGGCGCTCAAATTATGCCCGCATCTCACCTTGCTTCCGGGGCGCTTTGACGCCTACAAAGAAGCCTCGAATCATATCCGCGAAATTTTCTCGCGTTACACTTCGCGCATTGAACCACTGTCGCTGGATGAAGCTTATCTCGACGTCACCGATAGTGTCCATTGCCATGGTTCTGCGACCCTCATCGCCCAGGAAATCCGCCAGACGATTTTCAACGAGCTGCACCTGACGGCGTCTGCGGGCGTTGCGCCAGTTAAGTTTCTCGCCAAAATCGCCTCCGACATGAATAAACCCAACGGCCAGTTTGTGATTACTCCGGCAGAAGTTTCGGCATTTTTACAAACCTTGCCGCTGGCAAAAATTCCCGGTGTTGGCAAAGTCTCGGCAGCAAAGCTGGAAGCGATGGGGCTACGAACCTGCGGTGATGTGCAAAAGTGTGATTTGGTGACGTTGCTTAAACGCTTTGGCAAATTTGGCCGCATTTTGTGGGAGCGTAGTCAGGGGATTGACGAGCGCGACGTTAACAGCGAACGGTTGCGAAAATCCGTTGGCGTGGAACGCACGATGGCGGAAGATATTCATCACTGGTCTGAATGTGAAGCAATTATCGAGCGGTTGTATCCGGAACTTGAACGCCGTCTGGCAAAGGTAAAACCTGATTTACTGATTGCTCGCCAGGGGGTGAAATTAAAGTTCGACGATTTTCAGCAAACAACTCAGGAGCACGTCTGGCCGCGGCTGAATAAAGCTGACTTAATCGCCACCGCGCGTAAAACCTGGGATGAACGTCGCGGCGGGCGCGGTGTGCGGCTGGTGGGGCTGCATGTGACGTTGCTTGACCCTCAAATGGAAAGACAACTGGTGTTGGGATTATGAATAACATACAAATAAGAAACTATCAGCCTGGCGATTTTCAGCAACTATGCGCTATTTTCATTAGAGCGGTTACGATGACCGCCAGTCAGCATTATTCTCCACAACAAATTGCCGCCTGGGCGCAGATTGACGAATCTCGCTGGAAGGAGAAACTCGCGAAATCACAAGTGCGGGTTGCAGTCATTAATGCACAACCGGTTGGTTTTATTTCCCGCATTGAACATTATATCGATATGTTATTTGTTGACCCGGAATACACCCGCCGCGGTGTCGCCAGCGCCTTGTTAAAACCTTTGATTAAGTCTGAATCCGAACTTACGGTGGATGCCAGCATAACCGCAAAACCCTTTTTTGAACGTTATGGTTTTCAGACAGTTAAGCAGCAGCGAGTTGAATGCCGGGGAGCGTGGTTTACTAATTTTTATATGCGATATAAACCGCAACATTAAATCCAGCTTGCAATGAAAATAATGCCCGCCATTCAGTGGATTTGCCCGAGCCCGTATCGCCCACATCACGGGCGTAAAAACTGGTTTCTGGGCATTGGGCGTTTTACCGCTGATGAGCAGGAACAATCGGATGCGATCCGGTATGAGACGCTGCGTTCGTCGGGGCCGGGCGGTCAACATGTCAATAAAACCGACTCGGCGGTACGCGCCACGCATCTGGCATCCGGAATTAGCGTGAAGGTTCAGTCAGAGCGCAGCCAGCATGCGAACAAACGGCTGGCGCGATTGCTGATTGCCTGGAAGCTGGAACAACAGCAACAGGAAAATAGCGCGGCGCTGAAATCGCAGCGGCGAATGTTCCATCACCAGATTGAACGTGGCAACCCGCGACGAACGTTTACAGGGATGGCTTTTATCGCTGTGTAATTGAGGAATGTCTCCCGCCGTTTTCTACATGAAAGCGGCGGGCAAAACGAAAGGAATAGTCATGTTTATCGGTCATCTTCCGGCTGGTTATATAATAACTTGTACTTTAATGAAACGCCTACCGCTGATTGTTCGTCATGCGTGCAGGGCGATGGTTATTGGCTTAGTTGGGGTCGTTGCGCCCGATTTTGCTCTTTTCTGGTGCTATCTGGTTGATAACGGGCAACGACATCATCATCTTTACCCTACACATTGGCCATTATTATGGTTTGCTCTGCTGGCGGCGACATTGGTATGGGCAGGTATCGCGAAGAATAAAAAATTCTTCTGACTTCAGGCGGCGTAACATGTTTCCTGGGGAAATTCTCCCGTGGTTAAATATGTTCTTCTGACTTTTCCCCAGGCTCTGAACATATAAAAATTCTGCTTTTCACCCTTAAGTTCTTTCACGGATTCCAGCGCGAAAGTATCTTTGCTGATCAAAAATTCTCCCCATGAAATATGGTCGCAGCTATATAAATATGCGACCTTTTCATGGGTTTCATAATGCTTTGTTATTTCAATGTAAATCGCCATACGATTCAGCCCTTCTTTCCTGAGGTGAATGGTCGTTATTTTAATGCCTGCCGAATGAGTTTTTCGATCGTTGGATTAAAGTGATTCTGATGAGCGGTTATGAAGGGCATCAGGATAGTTCCCAGCGCAAGCATCTCTGGTGACATAAAAATGAAAATTAAGGCATCTTCAATGGCTGCCTGTTGCAGGGGAGATGATATCAAGGCTGATATCAGAGAGAAGACACCTGCAATTACAGACAATGTGCCTATTATCAGACCTAATGTGAACCATAACGACATAAACGCCAGGTTGGTATATACGACTTCAAGGACTACCCCCGAAGTAGTTTCTAGCCAGGAACCACGGAGCGTCGTTGTATGGCTTCTTCCCCAAAACCAGGTCGTATGCGAGATAGTAAATTGCTCATGACCAATCTTACCTTTCATTTCATCGTCGTCATCAATAGCGCTGGTTAGTTTCCGACGGGCTTCATCGATGGAATATGGCGTTGAACAGGAAAAGGTTTCGAGAGGTGGATACCAGATACGGTGTAATTTTTAGGGATCATTGTTCATCCTTGAACGGTCCACGCCCGCAGGCGTGGACGCTATCGTTATTACTTCGCCGGAATTTCTTTCAGCAGTTCAGTCAGCAGTGTCCAGTAATGACCTACGCTTTCGATGTGGACTTGCTCATCCGGAGAGTGTGGACCGGTGATTGTTGGCCCGATAGAAACCATGTCCATTTCCGGATACGGTTTTTTGAACAGACCACATTCCAGGCCCGCATGGATAATCTGGATGTTCGGCGTCTTGTTGAACAGACGCTGATAGGTTTCACGTACCAGATGCATCACCGGAGAATTAGCGTCCGGCTGCCAGCCAGGATATGCGCCTTTCGCTTCGGTTTTCGCGCCTGCCAGTTTACCCAGCGAATCCAGCATGCTCACCACGTAGTCTTTACCGCTGTCGATCAGAGAACGGATCAGGCAGTGAATTTCTACGTTGTTGTCGGTCATGGTCACCACACCGACGTTCAGGGAGGTTTCAACCACGCCTTTGGCTACATCGGAGTTACGAATCACACCGTTCGGGGTGGCGTTCAGCAGACGAATAAAGGTATCGCGAGATTTCGCAATCAGGGCAGCTTTATCGTTCGCTATAGAGTCCAGCAACAAGGCCAGATTCTTCTCTTTTTCTGCCAGTTCGTTTTTCAGGATGTCCTGATAGGTATTCACCAGAGATTTCAGTGCGTCGACTTTATCAGCTGCGACAGCAATGGTCGCAAAGGCTTCACGCGGGATGGCGTTACGCAGTGTGCCGCCGTTGAAATCAATAAGACGCAGATCCAGTTCTTCTGCATGACCCGCCAGGAAGCGAACCAGCAGTTTGTTCGCGTTACCCAGGCCAACGTGGATTTCACCGCCGGAGTGACCGCCTTTCAGACCTTTTAAGGTTAACTTGAAGGTTTCAAAGCCAGCTGGAACCGCTTCACGATCTAAATGCAGGTTGGAGGTGAAGTCGATACCCCCCGCACATCCCATGTAGATTTCACCTTCTTCTTCGGAGTCGGTGTTAATCAAAATGTCAGCCTGCAACCAGTTACTTTGTAAACCGAATGCGCCGTCCATACCGGCTTCTTCGGTCATAGTAAGCAGCACTTCCAGCGGGCCGTGAACCACGTTTTCGTCAGCCAGAACCGCCAGCGCAGACGCCATACCAATGCCGTTATCTGCACCCAGCGTGGTGCCGCGCGCTTTAACCCATTCGCCATCAATATAAGGCTGGATAGGATCTTTGGTGAAGTCGTGCACGGTGTCGTTGTTTTTTTGCGGCACCATATCGAGGTGAGCCTGCAGGACAACCGGTTTACGGTTTTCCATACCCGCGGTGGCAGGTTTACGAATCAGGATATTCCCCACTTGATCGCGTTCGACGTGGAAACCTTTTTCTTTTGCCCAACCTACAATGTATTCAGCGAGTTGCTCTTCATGATAGGACGGGTGAGGAATAGAACAGATTTTTGCAAAAATATCCCACAGCGGCTGTGGAGATAATTGAGACAGTTCAGACACGTTAAGTCTCCTTGTCGATCACCCGCAAAACAGTATTGCAGGTCACAGGGTTAGCAGAAAATGTTGTCAGCACAAGTCAGGCTTGCGAGATATGTTTGAGAATACCACTTTATCTAGCGACAGGTAGTAGCAGTGCGTAAAAAGACGCGGACTTATGTGAAATACTGGTTTTTAGTGCGCCAGATCTCTATAATCTCGCGCAACCTATTTTCCCCTCGAACACTTTTTAAGCCGTAGATAAACAGGCTGGGACACTTCACATGAGCGAAAAATACATCGTCACCTGGGACATGTTGCAGATCCATGCACGTAAACTCGCAAGCCGACTGATGCCTTCTGAACAATGGAAAGGCATTATTGCCGTAAGCCGTGGCGGTCTGGTACCGGGTGCGTTACTGGCGCGTGAACTGGGTATTCGTCATGTCGATACCGTATGTATTTCCAGCTACGATCACGACAACCAGCGCGAACTGAAAGTACTGAAACGCGCAGAAGGTGACGGTGAAGGCTTTATCGTCATTGATGACCTGGTAGATACCGGTGGTACTGCGGTTGCGATTCGTGAAATGTATCCTAAAGCACACTTTGTGACTATCTTCGCGAAACCGGCTGGTCGCCCGCTGGTTGATGATTATGTGGTTGATATCCCACAAGATACTTGGATTGAGCAGCCGTGGGATATGGGCGTCGTATTCGTCCCGCCAATCTCCGGTCGCTAATCTTTTCAACGCCTGGCACTGCCGGGCGTTGTTCTTTTTAACGTCAGGCAGGTTACAATAGCTTCCAGTAAGTATTCCTGGAGGTTGCATCCATGACACAGGCTAACCTGAGCGAAACCCTGTTCAAACCCCGCTTTAAACATCCTGAAACCTCGACGCTAGTCCGCCGTTTTAACCACGGTGCGCAACTGTCGGTGCAGTCGGCCCTCGATGGCAAAAATATTCCTCATTGGTATCGCATGATTAACCGCCTGATGTGGATCTGGCGCGGTGTTGATCCGCGTGAAATCCTCGACGTTCAGGCTCGCATTGTGATGAGCGATGCTGAACGCACCGACAATGATTTATACGATACGGTGATTGGCTACCGTGGCGGCAACTGGATTTACGAGTGGGCCACCCAGGCGATGGTGTGGCAACAGAAAGCCTGTGCGGAAGAAGATCCGCAACTCAGCGGGCGTCACTGGCTGCACGCAGCTACGTTGTACAATATTGCCGCCTATCCGCACTTGAAGGGCGATGATCTGGCTGAACAGGTACAGGCGTTGTCAAATCGCGCGTATGAAGAAGCTGCGCAACGTCTGCCTGGAACAATGCGGCAAATGGAGTTTACCGTTCCGGGGGGCGCGCCCATCACTGGCTTTTTGCATATGCCAAAAGGTGATGGTCCATTCCCGACAGTATTAATGTGTGGTGGTCTGGATGCGATGCAAACCGACTATTACTCCCTTTATGAGCGCTATTTTGTACCGCGCGGCATTGCGATGCTGACTATTGATATGCCTTCAGTCGGTTTTTCCTCAAAATGGAAACTCACCCAGGATTCCAGCCTGCTGCACCAACATGTCTTAAAGGCGCTGCCTAACGTTCCATGGGTAGATCACACTCGCGTTGCCGCCTTTGGTTTTCGTTTCGGTGCTAACGTTGCTGTACGCCTGGCTTATCTCGAGGCATCACGTTTGAAAGCGGTGGCCTGTCTTGGCCCGGTGGTTCACACCTTGCTGAGTGATTTTAAGTGCCAGCAACAAGTGCCGGAAATGTATCTTGACGTTCTGGCGAGCCGACTGGGAATGCATGATGCTTCTGATGAAGCGTTGCGTGTTGAGCTGAATCGCTATTCATTAAAAGTGCAAGGATTGCTGGGACGTCGTTGCCCAACGCCAATGTTATCAGGGTACTGGAAGAACGATCCGTTCAGCCCGGAAGAGGATTCACGCTTAATCACGTCGTCATCTGCGGATGGTAAATTGTTAGAGATTCCGCTTAACCCCGTGTATCGGAATTTTGACAAGGCGCTTCAGGAAATCACCAACTGGATCGAAAAGCGATTGTGTTAAAAATTTGCTAAATTTTGTCAATTTGGTAAAACAGTTGCATCACAACAGGAGATCGCAATGACGTTACCGAGTGGACACCCGAAAAGCAGATTGATCAAAAAATTTACCGCACTAGGCCCGTATATTCGTGAAGGTAAGTGCGAAGATAATCGATTCTTTTTCGATTGTCTGGCTGTATGCGTCAACGTGAAACCCGCGCCGGAAGTGCGTGAGTTCTGGGGCTGGTGGATGGAACTGGAAGCGCAGGAATCCCGTTTTACATACAGCTATCAGTTTGGTCTGTTCGATAAAGCAGGCGACTGGGCGAGTGTTCCGGTAAAAGATGCCGAAGTGGTAGAGCGGCTGGAGTATACCTTGCGTGAGTTTCACGAGAAGCTGCGTGAACTGTTGGTGACGTTGAATCTGAAACTGGAACCGGCGGATGATTTTCGTGACGAGCCGGTGAAGTTAACGGCGTGAATGAAATGTGCCGGATGTGATGTTTACGCATCTATTCCGGCCTGAAATATTGGTTTTCGTAGGCCGGATAAGGCGTTCACGCCGCATCCGGCAATATTCATTAAAACTGATAGGTCATGCCAACCGCGACAATATCATCATTGTTGATATTCAGCTTATTATCGCTATCCAGCTGATTGATTTTATAATCAACAAACGCTGACATATTTTTGTTGAAATAATACGTAGCACCGACATCGATGTAATTGACCAGATCTTCATCGCCGATGCCTTCAATATCTTTCCCTTTCGATAAGACGTAACCCAGTGATGGACGCAGACCAAAGTCGAATTGATATTGTGCGACCGCTTCAAAGTTCTGCGTCTTATTGGCAAAGCCGCCAGAGATTGGCGTCATTTTGCGTGTTTCAGAATAGAAAGTTGCCAGATAAATATTATTAGCATCATATTTCAGACCTGTTGCCCATGCTTCTGCACGCTTGCCTGTGCCACGGCTTTGCAGGTTCTGCTCGTTGGTGCGATCTGAGTTGGTATAGGCCCCACTGATGGCGAAATCGCTGCCGCCGAAGTCATAGGTTAACGAGGTGCCGAAGCCATCGCCATTCTGCTTTTTCACATCGCGGTTTTCGTTTTTTCCTTGATATTGCAAGGTTAAATTCAAGCCATCGATAACGCCGAAAAAGTCGGTGTTACGATAAGTCGCCAGCCCGCTGGCGCGTTTGGTCATAAAGTTATCGGTCTGTGCGGAGGAGTCGCCACCAAATTCCGGGAACATATCGGTCCAGGCTTCCACGTCATACAACGCGCCCAGGTTACGACCATAATCGAAAGAACCCAAATCTTTATATTTCAATCCGGCAAAAGCGAGTCGCGTTTTTTGCTGTGCGGTATCACTCTCCGCTTTATTTCCGGCAAACTCTGCTTCCCAACGCCCATAACCAGTCAGTTGATCGTTAATTTGTGTTTCGCCTTTAAAACCAAAACGGATATAACTCTGGTCGCCATCTTTACTGTCATTATCACTCATATAATGCATGGCTTTAACTTTGCCATAGACATCCAGTTTATTACCGTCTTTGTTATATACTTCTGCGGCCTGTACGGATGCAGATGCCACAATACCCATCACCACTAATGCCAGAGTGCTCTTTTTCATTTTCTTTCCTGATTTTAATTTACGCGCGAATATTCAGCGGGAGAGCCCCGTTGAAAACAGGAAAGTTTTTAACCTGAGATTGTTAAAGATATATTACAGCTTAATAATATTCTTAAAATGTGCTAATTTATTAAATCTGTAATAAAAGCGTAAACAACTGCCGTTACGCTTGCTGATCCCGCGCAACAAAACGCTATGCTTTGCTCGCAGATGGTTGGCAACCGACGACAGTCCTGCTAAAACGTTCGTTTGATATCATTTTTCCTAAAATTGAATGGCAGAGAATCATGAGTGACAGCCAGACGCTGGTGGTAAAACTCGGCACCAGTGTGCTAACAGGTGGATCGCGCCGCCTGAACCGTGCCCATATCGTTGAACTTGTTCGCCAGTGCGCGCAGTTACATGCCGCCGGGCATCGGATAGTCATTGTGACGTCGGGCGCGATTGCCGCCGGACGTGAGCACCTGGGTTACCCGGAACTGCCAGCGACTATTGCCTCAAAACAACTGCTGGCGGCGGTAGGGCAGAGTCGACTGATTCAACTGTGGGAACAGCTGTTTTCGATTTATGGCATTCACGTCGGGCAGATGCTGCTGACTCGTGCTGATATGGAAGACCGTGAACGCTTCCTGAACGCCCGCGACACCCTGCGTGCACTGCTCGATAACAACATCGTTCCAGTAATCAATGAGAACGATGCTGTCGCTACGGCAGAAATTAAAGTTGGTGACAACGACAACCTTTCTGCGCTGGCGGCGATTCTGGCGGGTGCCGATAAACTGTTGCTGCTGACAGATCAAAAAGGTTTGTATACCGCTGACCCGCGCAGCAATCCGCAGGCAGAACTGATTAAAGATGTTTACGGCATTGATGACGCACTGCGCGCGATTGCCGGTGACAGCGTTTCAGGTCTTGGAACCGGCGGCATGAGCACCAAATTGCAGGCCGCCGACGTGGCTTGCCGTGCGGGTATCGACACCATTATTGCCGCGGGCAGCAAGCCGGGCGTCATTGGTGATGTGATGGAAGGTATTTCCGTCGGTACGCTGTTCCATGCCCAGGCGACTCCGCTTGAAAACCGTAAACGCTGGATTTTCGGTGCGCCGCCGGCGGGTGAAATCACGGTAGATGAAGGGGCAACCGCCGCCATTCTTGAACGCGGCAGCTCCCTGTTGCCGAAAGGCATTAAGAGCGTAACCGGCAATTTCTCGCGTGGTGAAGTCATCCGCATTTGCAACCTCGAAGGTCGCGATATCGCTCACGGCGTCAGTCGTTACAACAGCGATGCATTACGCCGTATTGCCGGACACCACTCGCAAGAAATTGATGCAATACTGGGATATGAATACGGCCCGGTTGCCGTTCACCGTGATGACATGATTACCCGTTAAGGAGCAGGCTGATGCTGGAACAAATGGGCATTGCCGCGAAGCAAGCCTCGTATAAATTAGCGCAACTCTCCAGCCGCGAAAAAAATCGTGTGCTGGAAAAAATCGCCGATGAACTGGAAGCACAAAGCGAAATCATCCTCAACGCTAACGCGCAGGATGTTGCTGACGCGCGTGCCAATGGCCTTGGCGAAGCGATGCTTGACCGTCTGGCTCTGACGCCCGCACGGCTGAAAGGCATTGCCGATGATGTGCGCCAGGTGTGTAACCTCGCCGATCCGGTGGGGCAGGTAATCGATGGCGGCATGCTGGACAGCGGCCTGCGTCTGGAGCGTCGTCGCGTGCCGCTGGGGGTGATTGGCGTGATTTATGAAGCGCGCCCGAACGTGACGGTCGATGTTGCTTCGCTATGCCTGAAAACGGGTAACGCGGTGATCCTGCGTGGCGGCAAAGAAACCTGTCGCACTAACGCTGCAACGGTGGCGGTGATTCAGGACGCCCTGAAATCCTGCGGTTTACCGGCAGGTGCAGTACAGGCAATTGATAATCCTGACCGCGCGTTGGTCAGTGAAATGCTGCGTATGGATAAATACATCGACATGCTGATCCCGCGCGGCGGCGCTGGTCTGCATAAGCTATGCCGCGAACAGTCGACAATCCCGGTGATCACAGGCGGTATAGGCGTATGCCATATTTACGTTGATGAAAGTGCAGAGATCGCTGAAGCATTGAAAGTGATCGTCAACGCGAAAACTCAGCGTCCAAGCACGTGTAATACGGTAGAAACGTTGCTGGTGAATAAAAACATCGCTGATAGCTTCCTGCCCGCATTAAGCAAACAAATGGCGGAAAGCAGCGTGACATTACACGCAGATGCTGCCGCAATGGCACAGTTGCAGCCAGGCCCTGCGAAGGTGGTTGCTGTTAAAGCCGAAGAGTATGACGATGAATTTCTGTCATTAGATTTGAACGTCAAAATCGTCAGCGATCTGGACGACGCCATTGCCCATATTCGTGAACACGGCACACAACACTCCGATGCGATCCTGACCCGCGATATGCGCAACGCCCAGCGTTTTGTTAACGAAGTGGATTCCTCCGCTGTTTACGTTAACGCCTCTACGCGTTTTACCGACGGCGGCCAGTTTGGTCTGGGTGCAGAAGTCGCCGTAAGCACGCAAAAACTGCACGCGCGCGGCCCAATGGGGCTGGAAGCACTGACCACCTACAAGTGGATCGGCATTGGTGATTACACCATTCGTGCGTAAATAAAAACGGGTGATGCAAAAGTAGCCATTTGATTCACAAGGCCATTGACGCATCGCCCGGTTAGTTTTAACCTTGTCCACCGTGATTCACGTTCGTGAACATGTCCTTTCAGGGCCGATATAGCTCAGTTGGTAGAGCAGCGCATTCGTAATGCGAAGGTCGTAGGTTCGACTCCTATTATCGGCACCATTTCAAACTCTTCCCAAGTCTATCTAAGTCAATTGACCCCGCACATACTACAGCTCACTGCCCGTTCCTTATCTTCCATTATCAACCGTATTTTCTTTAATGCGTTATCTGGTTACACAGGTAGTCCGCTGGTTGTTTTGGGGGCGAGATTGTTGATTATTACAGGTGTTCGAACCGGAGAGTGGAGAGCGGCGCTCTGGAGCGAATTCAACCTCGATAAAGCGATATTGGAGATCCCTGCGCAACGGATGAAAATGAGGCGACCACATATTGTTCCGCTTTCAATTCAGGCAATTACAATACTCAAAACGCTTCAGATAATGACAGGAAATTATCCTCTAGTGTTTCCTGGTCGTAAGGATCCAAATAAGTGCATGAGTAAAGCGCCGGTGAAATAGCATGGAGCTACTGCCTGTAACTCCCGGAGCGGATACCGGGTTTTATGGTTGATACAATTCATATATCACAACTGACAGGATCATCACGTTCAATACGACGCTGATTGCGAAGTAGGTTCTGAATGGCTGTTTCTGTGTTTTATGTCGAAAGACCTGTTGACCAATAATTGCACCAACCCAACCTCCGACAAAGCCAAACACCAGCAGAGTTGCTTCTGGCACTCTGCGCCAGCCTCTACGTGCAGCCAGCTTATCAGTACCATAAATTACCAGGGTGAGCAGGTTTACGCATGTAACCCACGCAGCAAACGGCTCCGCCAGTAACACACTGCTGGCAGCCGTTAAAAGGAGGAGCAAATAGCAAAAACGATTCAGATTCATGGCGTATTTTAGTCATACCAGGCATGCGCTTGCTATCATTTTTGTATATCTCCCTAAACGGAATGGACTCAATTTTGGGGATTATGATGTTGTGTAAGTATCCCGCATAATCGTGGCTAGTTTTTGTTGACCACTTCAATCCCTTGTATAACAGTTTCGATACGCTCTTTTATTTCCTCAAGTTGTTGCTGACGACCTTCAGGTGTTAATGTCTGATCTTCGTTAACATCCAAAACCCATCGACGAGGAAGCAATGCGCCAAAAACAATATCCATTAGCATTCCAGCGCAATTACCCGTATTTTTAACAGCAATACGCCCTTGAGCTTGCTGAATATCCAGCCATTCGATTAACAGTTCTCTTGAGCGAAGCGTTTTAGTGGCATATAAATAGTCTGAAAGCTCTGGAAAGAGAATTGATTCACGTGTCATTAATTTTAAGAGTGCTTCTCTCTCTTTAGCTTCTTCTTGACTTATATCTAATCGGAATATACGAAACAGAGTTTCATTAATGGGGAGCATCTCGTTTTCCGGTCTTGGGAGATCGAGGAACAGGGCTTTATATTCTTTAATTACTTCAGAAAAAATTTCCTTCTTATTACTGAATACCTCATAAATTGTTCTTTTTGATACTTTTGCCCGACGAGCAATTTCTGTGGTTGAGGTTTGGGCAAAACCAAGCTCAATGAAGGCACTATACGCGCCAATAACTATCGCGTTCTTACGCTCATCAAGCCCCGCACTTTTAGGTCTTCCCCGTCGCATCGGTGTCCTCACTTCGCTCTTGTTCATCAAAACAGTTACTCCTGCATTCATTTTTGGTACTTGACCAGTACCAAAAATGGTATCACTATACCAACAACATAAGCAATGATCATAACATGGTGTATGAAAACAACCAGGTAACATCACTTCATAAAATACAGGTCCTTATTTATGAGTCGATTAAATAATAGTATCTGCCCCATTCGTGATCCCCAGGTTATACGTGTTCTGGAACGCATGAATAATGAACGCAAACATCCCCCGCAGGAACTGTTTCGCGAAGCTCCGGCACTTGATCCTGAAAAATTTTCCAGTTATGGCTTTTCCATAGCCCCAGAACAGGGGGAACTCATCTACTTACTGTGCCGGGCAATGAAAGCCACTCGCGTTGTGGACTTTGCAACTTCTGTAGGTATGTCAGCGCTCTATTTTGCCGCTGCGATGAAAGATAATGGTGGCGGACTGGTGATTGGTTCTGAAATGGTACGGGAAAAGGCTGAAGTCGCGTCTCGAAATCTGGCAGAGGCAGGTCTTACGTCTTTTGTTGATATTCGTGTCGGTGATGCGAGAGAAACGCTGAAAGATCTCGGTGGTCCTGTCGATTTTATTCTTATTGATGGTTTCCCTCTTGCGGATGGCCCAAGCCTCGCTCGTAAGGTTACTGAGATCGTTGCGCCACAGTTACGAGTAGGAGGATATATATTAAATGATAACGCAGAACCGGATTTTTTATCTTATGTTCGTGATCCACAGAATGGTTTTATTTCTATAACATTGCCGATAAAACGAGGTACAGAGTTAGCACTGAAGATAAGTTAAATACAAGCACGAATGATAAAGTTGAAAAAATATAGTCCTGGTATCATGCTGATATTTATTTAATTTTTATCAAAAGTAAAGAGGACATTTATGCCGACGCGCAGAGAGTTTTTAATTAAAAGTATTGCGGGTGCTTTAGTTGTTTCAATGCCTCGCATTGTATTCGCAAACACAAACAACAAGGCAATAAAGGCTACAGCTATTACACAAGTTTTTGGTGACGGAGTTCGACTTATTGCGATAGCTGTAGAATTTGAAAAGTCTATAAATAAGGAAGAACTTTCGTCAACAGAGTTTAGCGTAAAAAATTATCATATCAATAAAGTGTTTATCAGTCAGTCAACAGCTTTGGTTGAGGCAAAATCAGGTAAGTACGCGATTCTTGAACTGGACCACAGCAAACCACAAAATGAATGGCAAGAAACTATAACGGACCCAACAATACAAAAAGCAGTTCCCAAACAAGGGCAAGGTAAACCCTCCTGGGTTGCAGGAGAAAAACTAAACCAAACTATTAGATATAAAGATGCATCTGCAACTGTGATTACACAAAATACCACGCTGGAAACTAACGCCGTTTCAAATCTGGTGGTCGATAGTTTTAGACAAGGTAAATATAAAGACAATGAAAGCGGAAAAATACTAGAATATAATCTCTTTATTCCTGAAGAACAAAATAAAGTATTACCATTGGTTCTTTTTATGCATGATGCAGGGGCTACCAGTGCACAAATAACAACGACTCTGTTTCAGGGGCTAGGCGCAGTAATTTGGGCAGAATCGGAAGAACAACTGAAACGTCCCTGCTATGTTTTAGCTCCTCAGTATAATGAAATCATTGCTGATGATGACTGGCGTACATCTACGTTGCTTGATACAACAATAAATCTTGTTCAGTCTTTGATGAAAGAATATAAAATAGATCCTGAACGTATTTATGTTACTGGTCAGTCAGGGGGATGTATGCTGGCCATCGCTATGAATATCAAATATCCTGACTTTTTCACAGCGAGTTACCTGGTTGCAGGAAAATGGGATGCGGAACAGGTTGCTCCAATAGCTAAAAACAAATTGTGGTTTATGGCCTCAGAAGATGATGCAGGGGCTTTTCCCAGCTTCAACGCGATTACTGAACGTCTTGAGCAGTTTGGGGGAAAAGTTTCTCGTGCAGCATGGAATGGTCAATGGGATCCTGAACAATATCGATTTGCTGCCGACACATTGTTTGAAGAACAAAGTAATATCCGTTATACCGTTTTTATAAAAGACAGTGTATTTGATGAATACTCTTCGCGAGAAGGTGCCAGCGGGCATCGTAACACATGGCGTATTGCTTACAGCATAGAACCAGTTCGTGAATGGTTATTTAACCAACGCAAACAATAAAGTGTAGGCCAGACTGTCATCAGGTATCGTGTTGGCAGTCATTTTTACCGAGAGACAGAATGAAGGCGTTATTATTTGTAATTCTATTTTTTTCTGCATCTGTATATGCAGATACTCCACCAAAAATGAATTTTGATGAAATAATCACGCGCTCTGCTCAGGGAGATGCAGAAGCGCAAGCCAGATTGGGGGAAGCATACCTGAATGGAAATTACAATCAAACGGTGAATTATACTGAGTCTTTTAAATGGTTGACGAAATCAGCAGCCAGCGGAAACCCCCGCGCGAAACTGGATTTAGGGATTTTATATCTTAATGGATATGGCGTACCGTATGATTATGCAAAAGCTTTAAGCCTTTTTGAGCAAGCTGACCTGGCGGGAGAAATGAAAGCTGCACGTTATCTTGGGATTATTTATGAAAGAGGATTAGGCGTTCCTCAGGATTATAATAAAGCGGCGAAATATTATAAGAAAGGCGATAAAAATAATGATATTACGGCGCAGTATCGTCTGGCTAAACTTTATGAACAAGGTAATGGCGTAAAACGCGATTATCAAAAAGCGATAAACCTTTATCTTAAACATATCAGCAGAATGGATCATATCACTGCTCCCAGTTTTGTGGCTTTAGGTGATATTTATTCTTTGGGATTGGGCGTAGAGAAAAATCCACAACTGGCTAAAAAATGGTATCAAAAAGCGGTTGATGCGGCTCATACACAGCATCAGCAGGTAGCAAGCCATTAATGAGTAAGAAGATACGTTTGCAGGAAAGTTAATGCTGGCGTACTGAATACACCAGCGTTAATCAGGCATGATTATGCAGCCAGCCAGGTGTCGTTGAACCTTCAAACTCAGAGTTAACGCTTTTTCTTGCGCCTCTGAACAGCCTTAAAGCGGGGATTAGATTTGCAAATGACATATAGCCGTCCTTTTCGCTTCACAATCTGACAGTCTGGATATGTGGGATTCCCGCAGCTAACTGAACGTGCCGGAAGTGAGAGATGTTGTTGGCTATCGTTGGTGACGGCACTATTCAGTAGCCGAACTGCTGATTTATGTCACTACCCGCTGAACGGTATGAACGCATTGAGAATGTGGGTGAGCCTTGCTTTACCGGCTGATTATTTATCACGCAGCCAAAGTAACAATTTGGTGAACCAACATGCGCATTGGGTAACTAAAATGCTGACTCAATGCGCAATCTCTTTTAGTGCGGCACAAATACGGTTTCTTTAAACTTCCTTTCGAAACCGTACGAATATCCTTCCCCACTGACATAACTCTTACAAAGTAGGTGGAGGATACATATTTTAAATATCACCTAAGGGAATTGTTTTTAGATGTAATTAATAGTAATGGAGGAATAAATAAGCATATTCTACAACTGCAACCAAAACAACAATATTAATCAGCTTATTACTGATTTCTTGTATCTTATTCTCTTTCATTGGTATTTCCTCGCTTTAAAAAAGAGCGCACCTCATAAGCGCCTCTTATATAGATAACGAGTTTGGTCAACCAATTTTTTGAACTGTATCACAAATTTGGAAAGATGTATTACATCAATTATTACTAATCGCACACAAGTGATCCATAGTTTACGCTGAGATTGGCCCTGAGGATTACGCTGCTCTCCTTGTATGATCCCCGCATAATTGTGCTATTCACACTTAGAAATGTACCGTGTTTACAATCTGCTGAGACTGCATTTTCGTCGTAAGGACAAGCCATGGAACCGATGCTCATGATAAACAGTCCATGGCACATCATTTACTATTTACTTATAGATTTCAGCAACTCCGTGCAGTTTGTTATTCCCCGTGGTAGACAGGATTTTGAACGACGTTGCTCCTTGCTCATCAGCCTTACGAGAAAGCGCATTCGATAACTCATCAAGCGTCAAGGCATTGCTGGCTGAGATTACACCAATCTTTTCTTTGCCATCTGTATGATTAATTTCTTGCGCTGCAAATGCAACATTCACCGAAATAAAGCCCATGACTAATGTAGTAACAAGTAGTGTTTTCATAACTAATACCTAATCTAAGTTATATGATTGAAAATGAATTAATATAGGAGAGAACGTCTCTTTCCTGATAATTGTACAGATTAAAGCTGTCATAATACTGACCGCTATATGATACAATTGTCATATTTTAAAATTAGTTAACCTTGGTGTGCAGATTCAGGTCATTAATAATACATTCAGGTTCTTCACGCAGAGGCATATTGTCTATATCGAAAACCCCATCGTTTTTTTGAGGATTATCACTCTGCAGGTTTGCAAACAGAGGGGGCAGATCCTGCTGCGCTTCTCCTCATTCTGCGACCAGTTCGAATGTTTTATTTTTAGCGGCGTCGTTGCTCAGGGTACTGACCAGAGCCACGGGCTGATGACCCATTGCAATAGCGGTATTTACTACATGAATACCGATGCATCCTGTTGCTCCTGCAACGAGTATTTTCATGGTAAACCTCATGATAATTAATCTTTATTTTCGATACATACAGATTATCAATTATCATAATTGTCAGTAATGTGGCTAAAATAATTGTATCTATGAACGCCCTTCATGAGTGCGCTTTGAAAAGTGTGGATAAGGATATGATTGCAGTGCGGATTGGACCAGAGATGCGGATGGCCGTGGTGGGGGCACCGGAGTATTTTGCCGCTAACGCCTTACCTGAAATGCCTCACGAGCTACAAAATCATCGCTGCATCAATATGCGTTTGCCAACCGCCGGTGGGCTTTACCACTGGGAGTTCGAGCGAGAAGGGAAACCACTTCGCGTCAAGGTTGAGGGGCAACTGACGTGTAGCCCATTGCCAGTAAGAATTGATGCCGCGTTATCAGGGTTTGGGATCGCTTTCTCTGAAGACATGGTTCAGAAGTATGTAAAGTCAGGCAAGCTTATTCAGGTGTTGCAGGAGTGGTGTCCAACTTTTCCCGGATATTACCTTTACTACCCCAGCCACAAGCAGCATCCGCCAGCTTTTGCGCTGTTGATCGTATTCAGAGTAACGGGTCCACATTTTGTTGTGGACCCGTTTGGGCATTAACGGCCTACGCGTGCCTGGTGCTCAGGCGAGTAACGTTCACCGACGATTTTAATTGTTTCCAGTGCCTCGGTTATCTGCTGCGTATCATTGCGCGAAAGAACAATGTCGACAGCACCCAGGTTTTCTTCCATCCGGTGCAGTTTAGTGGTGCCAGGGATGGGTACAATCCATGGCTTTTGTGCTAACAGCCATGCCAGTGCGATTTGTGCAGATGTTACCCCTTTCTCCGCGGCCAGTTCACCTAACAAGGTGACCAGTTTTTCATTGGCTTCAATAGCTTGTGCCGCGAAACGCGGTACGGTGCTACGGTAATCATCCTTGCCGAAAGTGGTTCCTGGCTTAATCGACCCCGTCAGGAAACCTTTACCTAGTGGGCTGAAGGGTACAAAACCAATCCCCAGTTCCTCCAGCAACGGCAGAATTTCCTGTTCAGGCTCACGCCACCACATGGAATATTCGCTTTGCAGGGCGGTGACAGGTTGTACCGCATGTGCACGACGAATGGTTTGTGCTCCCGCTTCAGACAGGCCGAAATGTTTGACCTTACCTTCTGCAATTAGGTCTTTCACCGTTCCTGCAACATCTTCAATAGGAACATCCGGATCAACACGGTGTTGATACAGAAGGTCAATGACATCAGTCTTAAGACGGCGTAATGATCCTTCAACGGCTTCACGGATATGCTCCGGGCGGCTGTTTAAAATCTGCTGCTTATTATCATCGCCGAAGGTAAAACCGAATTTAGTGGCAATCACCACACGGTCACGAAACGGTTTTAAGGCTTCGCCGACCACTTCTTCATTCAGATACGGACCATACACTTCGGCGGTATCGAAGAAGGTGACGCCACGTTCAACCGCAGCACGAATAAGTTCGATAGCCTGACGGGTATCGGTCGCCGGGCCGTAGCCGTGGCTTAAGCCCATGCAACCGAGCCCAAGGGCGGAGACTTCGAGTCCGGATTTACCCAGATAACGTTTTTGCATTGAATGAATACCTCTTTTATCGCGGCTTAAACATCAAGTTTGCGGCCAGTCAGCCATTCCACCATTGCGGGATCGCGGTGAGAGAAGAACGCGCTGGTTGCGGTATCCAGGGCGGTAATTTGCAGCATATCTTCAGGGCTGAGTTCAAAATCGAGAATGTTGATGTTCTCTTCCATGCGTTCTTTTCGCACTGATTTTGCCAGTGAAACAATGCCTCGTTGGTAGATCCAGCGCAGAACAACCTGGCCCACGCTTTTGCCATACTTCGCGCCAATTGCCGTGAGAACAGGATGCTGGAACAGACCATTTTTCCCTTCCGCAAACGGTGCCCAGGCTTCTGGCTGAATGCCACGACTTTGCATCCACGGAACGGCCTGTAATTGCTGGTTGAAGGGGTTAACTTCAATCTGGTTTACCGCCGGAACGACTTTATTAAAGGCGATAAGGTCAGCCAGTCGGTCAGGATGGAAGTTACTGACGCCAATAGCGCGGATCTTGCCTGCCTGTTGCAGTTCTTCCATGGCGCGCCAGGCACCGTGGACATCACCGTATGGCTGGTGAATCAAATACAGGTCAACATAATCAAGTTGCAACCGATTCAAAGAGCGTTCGAACTGGGCTTTGGCCCCTTCGTAACTGGTATCCTGCAACCAGAGTTTGGTGGTGACAAAGAGCTCGTTACGGGCAATACCGCTTTGTTTCAGTGCGTTCCCGACCTGGGTTTCATTTTGATAGGAGGCGGCGGTGTCAATCAGTCGATAACCGGTGTTAATAGCGTCAATGACCGCTCTTTCGCATTCGGCGGCATCGGTCATCTGAAATACACCAAAGCCCAGCAGGGGCATTTCAATACCGTTGTTCAGTTTTACTTTTTGCATGGTGTTATCCTTCCGTTATCGTTCATGAGAAGCATAACGTAAAGGGAAGAGCTCGATTAGACGGCAGGATCTGTCAGGGGTTATGAACGAAATTCATAAATCTGTTTGAGTGTTGAGATGAGTCGTGCAAGTTCGATATCCCCGGAATTTACAGTCTGATGAAGGAAAATGAATATCCATAAAAAATATATTGGTTTATCCTGGCGTATATACCTACTTCGACGTATTGCCAATCGTGATAAATTAAAGGCAGGTCATTATTATTCACTCTGAATAATGAATTATTCACTGTCTGCAGACTAAGAAATATAACTTAGGTATCTATTTAATGACTTGCACAAAAAGCTAAATTTTCACCCATAAATAAAAATATAATCCCGCGCCCAACCACCTGATGAGTGGCTACAGACACTGGATATATTAGGTGGCGGTGTACTTTCTTACATAAAGGTATTTCCTTTTCTGCGGAAAAGGAAACCGGGAAATCCCCGGTTTTTCTGACAAGCGGACGCCATTATTTGTGTCTGCCTATGTTCGTTAATTCGTTCATCAGGAAATTATCTCAATGTCACGTTATAAAACAGGTCATAAACAACCACGATTTCGTTATTCAGTTCTGGCCCGCTGCGTGGCGTGGGCAAATATCTCTGTTCAGGTTCTTTTTCCACTTGCAGTCACCTTTACGCCAGTAATGGCGGCACGTGCGCAGAATGCGGTTCAGCCACGGTTGAGCATGGAAAATACTACGGTAACTGCTGATAATAATGTGGAGAAAAATGTCGCGTCGTTTGCCGCAAATGCCGGGACATTTTTGAGTAGTCAGCCAGATAGCGATGCGACACGTAATTTTATTACCGGGATGGCCACCACTAAAGCTACCCAGGAAATCCAGGAGTGGCTCGGGAAATATGGTACTGCGCGCGTTAAACTGAATGTCGATAAAGATTTCTCGCTGAAGGATTCTTCGCTGGAAATGCTTTATCCGATTTATGATACACCGACAAATATGTTGTTCACTCAAGGAGCAATACATCGTACAGACGATCGTACTCAGTCAAATATTGGTTTTGGCTGGCGTCATTTTTCAGGAAATGACTGGATGGCGGGGGTGAACACCTTTATCGACCATGATTTATCCCGTAGTCATACCCGCATTGGTGTTGGTGCGGAATACTGGCGCGATTATCTGAAACTGAGCGCCAATGGTTATATCCGCGCTTCTGGCTGGAAAAAATCGCCGGATATTGAGGATTATCAGGAACGCCCGGCGAATGGTTGGGATATCCGCGCAGAGGGCTATTTACCTGCCTGGCCGCAGCTTGGCGCAAGCCTGATGTATGAACAGTATTATGGCGATGAAGTCGGGCTGTTTGGTAAAGATAAGCGCCAGAAAGACCCGCATGCTATTTCTGCCGAGGTGACCTATACGCCAGTGCCTCTTCTGACACTGAGCGCCGGGCATAAGCAGGGCAAGAGCGGTGAGAATGACACTCGCTTTGGCCTGGAAGTTAACTACCGAATTGGCGAACCTTTGGCGAAACAACTCGATACGGATAGCATTCGCGAGCGTCGGGTACTGGCAGGCAGCCGCTATGACCTGGTTGAGCGTAATAACAATATCGTTCTTGAGTATCGCAAATCTGAAGTGATCCGTATTGCTCTGCCTGAGCGCATTGAAGGTAAGGGCGGGCAGACGGTTTCCCTGGGGCTTGTGGTGAGCAAAGCAACTCACGGTCTGAAAAATGTTCAATGGGAAGCGCCATCTTTGCTGGCCGCAGGCGGAAAAATTACCGGGCAGGGTAATCAGTGGCAAGTGACGCTCCCGGCTTATCAGGCAGGCAAAAACAATTATTATGCGATTTCTGCGGTTGCCTACGATAACAAAGGCAATGCCTCAAAACGCGTGCAGACAGAGGTGGTCATTACCGGAGCAGGTATGAGTGCCGAGCGCACGGCGTTAACGCTTGACGGTCAGAGCCGTATCCAAATGCTTGCTAACGGTAGTGAGCAAAAGCCACTGGTGCTTTCTCTGCGCGATGCAGAGGGGCAGCCAGTCACGGGTATGAAAGATCAGATCAAGTCTGAGCTGACGTTCAAGCCAGCTGGAAATATTGTGACTCGTACCCTGAAGGCCACTAAATCACAGGCACAGCCAACACTGAGTGCGTTCACCGAAACTGAAGCTGGGGTGTACCAGTCTGTCTTTACTACCGGTACGCAATCAGGTGAGGCAACGATTACGGTTAGCGTTGATGGCATGAGCAAAACCGTCACTGCAGAATTGCGCGCCACGATGATGGATGTGTCGAAGTCTACTCTGAGCGTGAATGAATCTTCAGGAGACGTGGTTGCCGATGGTCAGCAATCCCACACGCTGACGCTGACTGCGGTGGATACTGATGGCAACCCGGTGACGGGAGAGGCCAGCCGCTTGCGATTTGTTCCGCAGAATAGCAGTGGTGTCACCATTGGCGCCGTTTCGGAGATAAAACCAGGCGTTTACAGCGCTACGGTTTCTTCGACCCGTGCCGGAAACGTTGTTGTGCGTGCCTTTAGCGAGCAGTATCAGTTGGGCTCATTGCAACAAACGCTGAAGTTTGTCGCCGGGCCGCTTGATGCAGCACATTCGACCATCACCCTGAATCCAGAAAAACCGGTGGTTGGCGGTACGCTTACGGCAATCTGGGCGGCAAAAGATGCCAATGGCAACTCTGTAACTGGCCTCAATCCTGATGCACCATCATTATCGGGCGCAGCCGCTGCGGGTTCTAAGGCATCAGGCTGGACGGATAATGGCGACGGGACCTGGACCGCGCAGATTTCTCTCGGCACTACGGCGGGTGAATTAGTGGTTATGCCGAAGCTCAATGGACAGGACGCGGCAGCTAGTGCGGCTAAAGTGACCGTGGTGGCCGATGCTTTATCTTCAGGCCAGTCGACAGTCTCTGTGGCAAAAGATCGCGTAAAAGCAGGAGAAAGCACAACCGTGACGCTTATTGCAAAAGATGTGCATGGCAACGCTATCAGCGGCCTTTCCCTGTCGGCAAGCCTGACAGGTGTTGCATCTGCAGGGGCGACGGTATCCAACTGGACCGAGCAAGGCGATGGTTCCTATGTCGCTACGCTGACCGCAGGCGGAAAGACAGGTGAGCTTCTCGTCATGCCGCTATTCAACGGCCAGCCAGCAGCCACCGATGCTGCGCATTTGACTGTCGTCGCCGGGGATATGTCATCAGCGAACTCTACGCTTGTTGTGGATAATGATGCTCCGACCGTCAAAGCGACGACGGAACTCACCTTCACCGCGAAGGATGCGTATGGGAACCTTGTCACCGGGCTGAAGCCAGATGCACCGCAGTTTAGTGGTGCCGCCAGCACGGGGACAGAGCGACCTTCAACAGGAGACTGGACAGAAACAAGTAATGGGGTCTACGTGGCGACCTTAACTCTGGGCTCTGCCGCGGGTCAGTTGTCTGTGATGCCGCGAGTGAACGGCCAAAATGCCGTTGCTCAGCCACTGGTGCTGAATGTTGCAGGTGACGCTTCCCAGGCAGTGATCAGTGATATGACGGTGAAGGTTGATAACCAAGTGGCAAATGGACAGTCGACTAACCAGGTAACCCTGACCGTTGTGGACCGCTATGGCAACCCGTTGCAGGGACAAAATGTGACGCTGACTCTGCCGAAAGGTGTGACCAGCAAGACGGGGAATACGGTAACAACCGATGCGGCAGGTAAAGCCGACATTGAGCTGATGTCAACGGTTGCCGGGGAACACAGCATCACGGCCTCAGTGAATAATACTCAGAAGACGGTCACGGTGAAATTCAAGGCGGATTTCAGTACCGGTCAGGCGACCCTGGAGGTTGATGGCAGCACGCCAAAAGTGGCAAACGACAAAGATGCCTTTACGCTGACGGCAACGGTTAAGGATCAATACGGCAACCTTCTTCCTGGCGCTGTGGTCGTCTTTAATCTGCCTCGGGGCGTCAAACCGCTTGCAGACGGTAATATCATGGTGAACGCCGACAAGGAGGGTAAAGCGGAACTGAAAGTGGTTTCCGTGACTGCCGGAACGTATGAGGTCACGGCGTCGGCAGGAAATGACAAGCCTTCGGATGCGCAGACTATAACGTTTGTGGCCGATAAGGCTACCGCAACCGTCTCCGGTATTGAGGTGATTGGCAACTATGCACTGGCAGACGGCAATGCCAAACAAACGTATAAAGTTACGGTGACTGATGCCAATAACAACCTGTTGAAAGATAGCGACGTGACGCTGACCGCCAGCCCGGAGAAGTTAGTTCTGACTCCCAATGGGACGGCGAAAACTAATGAGCAAGGACAGGCTATTTTCACTGCCACGACCACTGTCGCAGCGAAATATACACTCACGGCGAAAGTGAGTCAGACCGACGGTCAGGTATCGACGAAAACTGCCGAATCTAAATTCGTCGCGGATGATAAAAACGCGGAGCTCAAGGCCTCAACTGATACACCTTCTCTGGTGGCGGATGGGGTACAGACCGCAACAATGACGGTTACCCTGTTCTCGGCAAATAACCCCGTAGGAGGAAGTATGTGGGTCGACATCGAGGCTCCGCAAGGGGTGACAGAGGCGGATTATCAATTCCTGCCGTCGAAGGCCGACCATTTCTCGAGCGGGGAAATCAAGCGCAAATTTAGTACCAAGAAGCCGGGTCTCTATACGTTCACATTCCACGCACTGACGTATGGCGGGTACGAAATGACGCCTGTGAAGGTGACAATTAACGCCGAGGCTGCAGATACTGAAGACGCGGAGGAGAAATAAAAGCGACGATGTAGTAAAGAATAATGGTGTTGATATGTTCAACGCCATTATTCACTGAATACCTGGCCTGATACTGATTAAACAGTAGCAGGCCAGGATAAAACTCAATAAGACATAGCGACAAACTAAACCGGACGAACGGGGATAAAAATTTCGCAAACAACATCATTGCCATCCTTTTCTACGAAATCTTCATTGTAATAAAATCGCTCAATATCGCTGCCGTTCACTCTGGCTAACCCCCTGGCAGGCAACTCTATCAGATAGATGTTACGAACCCAGTCAGAGTAATGTTCCCAGTTTCCTTCATAACGGAAAGAGGCATAAAGTCCTCGGGTCGTTGTCCACTCTTTCGGCATGTCAGCATATTCACATACCGTACCAGCAAAGGTTTCAACTGTGAGTAAATCGACCGACTTTGTTGATGGTTTAAACGTTGAGACGAAATAGATATCTGTCTTAAAATCCTTCATACATCTGGCTAAATGATGACGTCGCAATTTGACTTCTTCATCCGGTGATTTATTCGATATTTCAGTATCATACTTAAATGAATTGCCAAAAATACGTGTTTCAGGGAAATGAATTAATATGCAATCAGTTTTTGTATGTTGGCGTGCTAAAAATGGAGGGAAGATATTTTCCAGATCCCAATAATCACGGAGTCGGTATTCTCGGGGAGTGCAGCCGAATAATTTTTTAAATTCGCGACTGAATGACTGCTGTGAATCAAAATGCAAAGATAGTGCAATATCAAGCATAGATTTCGCTGTGAGTCGGACAAGAATAGCTGCCCGGCAAAGTCTTCGTTTGCGAATGTATTCTCCCAGCGGCACATGCATGAAGTTTCTGAACAGGAGCTGGATATTGCGTCTACTGTAGCCAGATTTCTGTGCGATATCTTCGATTGAGATAGGGTTACCGAGATTGCACTCAATCCACTCCAGGAGTTGCTGCAAAATCTTCTGCCTGATCATAACATTCTCCATTTACCCTTCGCCATTTCGTACATTTTTCGTATGACAAAGGCTATTAGTGTATCAAAAACAGAAAGGTCCGAGGCCAGGCGACTGACAGTATCTCAGATTGTTGACAAAGCTTGTTGTGTATGCCGGAACTTATCCAGCCTACAAAATAGCGCAAATTCAATAAATTACGATTCTCTGGTAGGCATGATAATCATAGCGCATCAGGCAATTTTGTGCTTGTCATCAATCTCATCGTATCTGCTTCATTTTTCCCATAATAGAGAAATTACAGTCCCCTATTATTAATGAAATTTTTACATAAGTGATATCAAAATCCACATACTAATCTGCGGTCATGTTTTAACGTAGACTAATGATTCATATGTAATGGAGGGACTGCTAGTGGAATTTTCCGTATTAAGCAACAATCTGAAAATGCCGATGATGGGATTTGGTGTTTTTCAGGTTACCGATAAAGAAGTATGTAAACAATCAGTGTTGAATGCTATCCGAACCGGTTATCGACTCATCGACACTGCAGCGGTATATGGTAATGAAGACGCCGTCGGCGACGCTATTCGTGAAGCCATTTCGGAAGGTTTCTGTACCCGCGAGGAGTTATTTATTACGTCTAAACTGTGGGTGCAGGACATGGTTGATCAGGATACGGCAAAAGCAGGTATTGAAGCGTCATTAAAAAAATCGGGACTTGAATACTTTGATCTCTATTTATTGCACCAGGCAATGCGTGATTATTTCAGTGCATGGCGTGCACTGGAAGAGGCCTATGAAGAGGGCAAACTGAAAGCGATTGGGGTTTCCAATTTCTATCCTCATGTTCTGGCAAATTTTTGTGAAACAGTCAGAATTAAGCCAATGGTTAACCAGGTTGAGTTGCATCCCTATTTTGCCCAACCAGAAGCGCTGGCAACCATGAAGTACTACAACGTGCAACCTGAAGCATGGGCACCATTAGGCGGGGGAAGACATAAACCATTTGAAAACAGCCTGCTTCAGGGTATTGCAAATGCACACCAAAAATCGATTTCTCAGGTAATTCTACGCTGGAATATTCAACGGGGAGTGGTTGTTATTCCAAAATCGACTCATCAGCATCGTATTGAAGAGAACTTCGCTATCTGGGATTTTTCACTGACAGAGAAAGAAATGGCGCAAATAAGCTCACTTGATCTGGGGTATGTTGGCGAATCCGTAAAACATTTTAATCCTGAGTTTGTTCGTGGCTGTCTTGGTGTAAAAATACATAACTAATTAGAGTTATCAGATACTACCTGGCCCGCACTCTGAAAATATGACTTATAGCAGATGTTATTATATATTTTCCGAAGGCGGGGCCTCATTATAAAAACACACTGAATCGCTTCAGTAAGATAAAATTACAGTTATTAATGGTTGTGTAATTATTGTTAATAATTTCATTTATACTCATTTGGTGGACTGTTTTAACAGATACCAAATGAGTATCTTTAAATAGGTATTTAAGACAAATCCAATGAAATTCAATACGTTATTGTGTCGAATGCATGATTACGTGTTGTTAGTGGCGATCACTATAAAAATGTGAGCGATGCCGAAAGAAATAAAATTAGCTATTGCATCCAGGTATCCAATGATGGATTATTGATTTGTCATACAAATCAGTTTGAATTTGTATTCTGCTACCCAATAAAAAAGCCGCCATTTTTATTGATGTCTGATAACCCGGAAGGAGTGGTTGCGATCAGGCATAAATAGAAATGAAGCAATGGAGTATTGGTTGTGAATGTAAATTTCTTTGTTACCTGTATCGGTGATGCCCTGAAATCAAGGATGGCACGTGACTCCGTGCTGCTCCTGGAAAAACTCGGCTGTCGCGTAAATTTTCCTGAGAAACAGGGATGCTGCGGTCAGCCTGCGATCAATAGTGGTTATATCAAAGAAGCGATCCCAGGAATGAAAAATCTGATCGCTGCACTTGAAGATAACGACGATCCCATTATTTCTCCCGCCGGTTCCTGCACTTACGCCGTAAAAAGTTACCCAACATATCTGGCTGACGAATCAGAATGGGCATCACGTGCAGAAAAGGTCGCCGCACGTATGCAGGATCTCACTTCTTTTATTGTCAATACATTAGGGGTCGTCGATGTAGGCGCCAGCTTGCAAGGGAGGGCGGTATATCATCCATCCTGCAGTCTGGCCCGTAAGCTGGGTGTGAAGGATGAACCACTTACGCTGCTGAAAAACGTACGCGGACTGGAGCTGTTGCCCTTTGCCGAACAGGATACTTGCTGCGGGTTTGGCGGTACGTTCTCGGTCAAAATGGCCGAAATTTCCGGCGAGATGGTGAAAGAAAAGGTTTCACACCTGATGGAGGTCTGTCCTGAGTATTTAATTGGTGCCGACATTAGTTGCTTGCTGAATATAAGTGGGCGATTACAACGGGAAGGGCAGAAAGTCAAAGTGATGCATATTGCTGAAGTGCTGATGAGCCGCTGAGGGTATAAAGATGTCGATCAAAACCAGTAATACAGAATTCAAGACACGCATCCGTCAGCAAATTGAAGATCCGATTATGCGCAACGCGGTGGCAAACGCGCAGCAGCGTATTGGGGCAAATCGGCAAAAAATGGTGGATGAATTAGGTCACTGGGAGGAGTGGCGCGATCGTGCCAGCCAGATACGTGATCATGTTCTGAGTAATCTTGACGCTTATCTGTACCAGCTCTCCGAAAAAGTGTCGCAAAACGGCGGTCACGTCTATTTTGCAAAAACCAAAGAAGACGCTACCCGCTACATTTTACAGGTCGCCCAACGCAAAAATGCCCGGAAGGTGGTGAAATCTAAATCGATGGTGACCGAAGAGATTGGCGTCAATCATGTGTTGCAGGATGCTGGCATTCAGGTGATTGAAACCGATCTGGGTGAATACATTCTTCAGTTGGATCAAGATCCGCCATCTCATGTTGTGGTTCCGGCTATCCATAAAGATCGCCACCAGATCCGCCGGGTGCTACACGAACGTCTGGGCTATGATGGCCCGGAGACGCCTGAAGCGATGACCTTATTCATTCGTCAAAAGATCCGTGAAGATTTCCTCAGTGCCGAAATCGGTATAACCGGCTGTAATTTCGCGGTAGCAGAAACAGGTTCGGTATGCCTGGTGACCAATGAAGGCAATGCGCGAATGTGTACCACGCTACCTAAAACGCACATCGCGGTGATGGGGATGGAGCGTATTGCCCCCACGTTTGCCGAGGTTGATGTATTGATCACCATGCTGGCGCGTAGTGCCGTTGGCGCACGTTTGACGGGATACAACACCTGGCTGACAGGGCCGCGCGAAGCGGGGCATGTGGACGGGCCTGAAGAGTTTCATCTGGTTATTGTTGATAACGGGCGTTCTGAAGTGCTGGCCTCTGAATTTCGGGATGTGCTGCGCTGTATTCGCTGCGGGGCCTGCATGAATACTTGTCCGGCATATCGCCACATTGGAGGTCACGGATACGGATCTATTTACCCAGGGCCAATCGGCGCGGTGATTTCTCCGCTACTTGGCGGCTATAAAGATTTTAAAGATTTACCCTACGCCTGCTCTTTATGCACGGCCTGTGACAGCGTGTGTCCGGTGCGTATTCCTCTGTCAAAACTGATTTTGCGTCATCGTCGAGTGATGGCTGAAAAAGGGATCACCGCAAAAGCAGAGCAACGGGCGATTAAAATGTTCGCTTATGCCAATAGTCATCCGGGATTGTGGAAAGTCGGAATGATGGCAGGCGCTCATGCGGCAAGCTGGTTTATCAGTGGCGGCAAAATACCACTCAAGATCGGTGCGATTAGCGACTGGATGGAAGCCCGTGATCTTCCTGAAGCTGACGGCGAGAGTTTCCGTAGTTGGTTTAAGAAACATCAGGCGCAGGAGAAAAAGAATGGATAATCGAAGCGAATTCTTGCAAAACATCGCTCAGGCACTGGGGCGTCCGTTGCGACTCGAACCGCAAACAGAAGATGTACCGCTTAACAACTATGCAAACGAGCGTCTTACTGAACTTAACCAGCAACAGCGCTGTGACGCATTTATCCAGTTTGCCAGTGATATCATGTTGACGCGTTGTGAACTGATCAGCGAGGCGCAGGCCGCGGATGCTGCATTACGCCTGTGTAAAGAGCTGGGAGATCAGTCGGTTGTGGTTAGTGGCGACAGGCGACTGGAAGAACTGGGGATCAGTGAACGTTTACAGCAGGAATGCAATGCCGTCGTGTGGGATCCGCTGAAAGGTGCCGAGAATATCTCGCAGGCAGAGCAGGCTAAAGTTGGCGTAGTGTATGCTGAATATGGCTTAACAGAATCGGGAGGCGTGGTGCTTTTTTCCACTGCAGAGCGTGGGCGCTCGTTGAGTTTGCTCCCTGAGTCCTCAATTTTTATCCTGCGCAAAAGCACCATCCTGCCACGTGTGGCGCAACTCGCAGAACAATTGCATCAGAAAGCGCAGTCCGGTGAACGTATGCCGTCCTGCATTAACATTATTAGTGGCCCCAGTTCAACGGCGGATATTGAGCTTATCAAAGTCGTCGGGGTTCATGGCCCGGTAAAGGCGGTGTACCTGATCATTGAGGATTGCTGAGAGGGAGTAACATGAGAGTTACCTCACGTTTTTATGGCAGAATTCAGTCCCATATCAAAACGGTAACTCTCAACCTTACAAGGCCTACAGCCAAATCAAGTCGCGACTGAATTTTTAGTTCTCAGCGGCATTCCATTCGCCACAAAATACGCAGCCGTGCTTTTCGCCAATCATAATTGATGCATCCACCACGCGCAGGCCCTCCAGTTCGTATACGGCCCGCCGTCTCGTCGTAGTCTGTTCTGTACGCATCGCACGGGGGAAAGGCGGTTTCGGTGCAATTACGCACAAGTTCGTTGAGCTGTTCATCGGTCTGACAATCGACACACAGGAAATAGTGTGATGTTCCAGGACGTGCATAAAACTGCGCCATCTCTGCATATGGTACGGGAATTATTGACCCACTGTAGAATTTTATGCATATATTATATATAGTTGTAATTTCATATCTTGTAATTCCTCTTAGTCACTTGTAAATCTTATATTCTATTAATTAACGATTTTATATGAATGAAAGCTGAATGGATTCAGTCTTATGCGCATATATATTTCTTAATAAGACAATTCTTATATTTAAATACCTAATTAGAGTTATCACTTTCGTTGGTTATATATTATGGGTGTAATGCCTGCTTCTTGTTTATATTTTGAGTTGATTTGAGCTTTCAGATACATATAATGCGCATATGTTTGAGACTGGGTGCTAATGTAAGGGTAAAGTTAAGATTGTTAATTTGAAATAGGTGTCCGGTAGTAAGTTAATCTATTATTACTCTCTGAACTGCATACCCAGGTATGTGGTTATCAATGTTATGCGATTTTTTTGAATTTATATATGCCATGAGCAGCAACCGGGATGGCATTTTATGCGTTGCTGTTTATGCAATCTTGGTTTTATTTGGATGTATTGCTGGAGATTGTGATGAATAAAATATATCGGCTAAAGTGGAACAGGTCCCGTAACTGTTGGAGCGTCTGCTCTGAACTGGGAAGCAAAATAAAAGGAAAAAAGTCCCGGGCTGTTTTAATTAGCGCGATAAGTTTATATTCATCTCTGGCGTTCTCTGGTGATTTCATCGTGAACGAGGATAAGACCGTTGATTACGGCAAAGCCGATCAGAACATCGATTACCGTATTACGGTGACTGATAATGCTAATCTGGTTATTAACGTAACAGATACTTCCCGTCCTGGTTTCACGCTCAATTCTGGTGGTGGATTGGATATCACCGGAGGGAAAGTGTATATCAATGGTCAGCTTGACGTACTGTTGAAAGGTACGGGTTTCCTGAACGTCTCCAATGCTGGTAGTGAGTTGTATGCTGATGATTTATATGATTCAAACTCCGGCTCCTGGCATGATCGTGGCTATTTTAATGTCTCCAATGGCGGCAAAATCCATGTTAAGGGCACCAGTCGTCTGACTTATACGCAGGGAAATGTCAGTGGTGAAGGTAGCCAGGTAAATTCCGAAACCTTCTTTATGGGCGTTTTCAGCAGTTACGGTGGTGATCAGTACCTGTCAGTTAATAACGGCGGTGAAGTTAATGCCAGGAAGCAAATTAGCTTGGGCTATTATAATCAAAACTCCGATACAACACTTGCCGTTTCGGAAGGTGGTAAAATTTCTGCGCCGACTATTAGTTTAAGCACCAACTCTGAGTTGGCGTTAGGTGCACAGGAAGGAAGCGCAGCGAAGGCAGCAGGGATTATTGATGCCGAAAAAATTGAGTTTGTCTGGGCTTCGACATCCGATAAGAAAATCACCTTAAACCACACGGATAAAAACGCGACTATTTCCGCGGATATTGTCAGTGGCAGCGAGGGCCTGGGCTATATCAATGCGCTCAATGGCACGACTTACTTAACCGGTGATAACTCTGCCTTTAGCGGTAAAGTCAAAATTGAGCAAAATGGCGCTTTAGGGATCACTCAAAATATAGGTACAGCAGAAATCAACAACCGCGGGAAATTACACCTGAAGGCTGACGATAGCATGACCTTTGCCAATAAGATTTCCGGCAACGGTACAATAAGTATCGACGGTGGGACAGTGGAGTTGACCGGCAATAACAATGCATTCTACGGATATATTGATGTTGCTTCTGGTGCTGTCGCGGTTATTTCTGAAGACAAGAACATCGGCCGTGCAGAGCTGGATGTTGATGGCAAATTGCAAATTAATGCCAACAAAGATTGGGTATTTGATAACGATCTTGAAGGTAACGGCATTGTTGAAATAAACATGGGGAATCACGAATTCTCCTTCGATGAGTTTGCTTATACAGACTGGTTCCAGGGTTCACTGGCGTTCCAGAACACGACATTTAACCTGGAAAAGAATGCGGAGTTTCTGCAGAGAGGCGGGATCACCGCGGGTCAGGGAAGCCGGATAACAGTGGGCGAGGGCGCTCACTCCATTAGCACTTTGGGATTCTCCGGCGGAACCGTTGATTTTGGTGCCCTGACAGCAGGTGCACAGATGACAGAAGGGACGGTCAACGTTAGTAAAACGCTGGATCTGCGCGGCGAGGGTGTGATTCAGGTTTCTGACAGTGACGTTGTCCGCTCAGTATCTCGTGATATTGACTCCGCGTTATCGCTTACTGAAGTTGATGATGGTAACAGCGCCATTAAGCTGGTTGATGCGCAAGGTGCGGAAATTCTGGGGGATGCGGGCAACCTGCAATTGCAGGATAAAAATGGGCAAATTCTCTCCAGCAGCGCCCAACGTGATATTCAGCAGAATGGACAAACAGCGGCCGTCGGCACTTACGACTATCGTCTGACGAGTGGGGTAAACAATGATGGCCTGTATATCGGCTATGGCCTGACGCAGCTTGATTTGCAGGCGACCGACAGCGATGCCCTGGTGCTGAGTGCAAACGGTAAAAGCGACAATGCCGCCGATCTCAGCGCAAAGATTACCGGCAGTGGTGACCTGGCATTCAGCAGCCAGAAAGGTCAGACCGTATCGCTTTCTAACAAAGACAACGACTATACCGGTATTACCGATCTGCGCAGCGGGACGCTCTTGTTGAATAACGATAACGTGTTGGGTAATACCCGTGAACTGCGTCTGGCGGCAGAGACTGAACTGGATATGAATGGTCACAGCCAGACCGTGGATACGCTCAATGGGAGCGCAGATTCGCTGCTGAACTTAAACGGCGGTAGTCTGACTCTTGCCAACGGGGGGACTTCAGCCGGTTCGTTAACGGGTAACGGGGAGCTGAATATTCAGGACGGCACGCTGGACCTTGCGGGCGATAACAGCAACCTGACGGCTAATATGAATATTGCTAGCTCGGCTAATGTTCTGGTAAGTCATGCACAGGGATTGGGTAGCGCAAATGTTGAGAACAACGGCACCTTGGTATTGAATAATAGCGCTGAAAAAAGAGCGGCTGTGCCTGTGAATTACACCCTGGGCGGCAACCTGACCAACAACGGTACGCTGATGACCGGAGAGTCTGGACAGCAAGCGGGCAACGCGTTAGTGGTGAAGGGGAACTACCATAGTGATAACGGCCGACTGGTGATGAATACGGCACTGAATGGCGATGATTCAGTGACGGATAAACTGGTTGTTGAGGGCGATACCAGCGGCACGACTTCCGTTACGGTGAATAACGCTGGTGGTACAGGCGCTAAAACGCTTAACGGTATTGAACTTATCCATGTTGATGGTAAGTCTGAGGGGGAATTTGTTCAGGCGGGACGTATCGTTGCGGGCGCATATGACTACACTCTCGCGCGTGGTAAGGGGGCAAACAGCGGAAACTGGTATCTGACCAGTGGTGGTGATTCAGCTGAACCGCAGCCGGAACCAGAGCCGATGCCGAATCCGGAGCCTAATCCGACTCCGACTCCGACTCCAGAGCCGACGCCGGGTCCGGATCTGAATGTGGATAATGACCTGCGACCGGAGGCGGGTAGCTACATCGCGAACCTTGCAGCAGCGAATACCATGTTCACTACGCGTCTGCATGAGCGTCTGGGTAATACGTACTATACCGACATGGTGACGGGTGAGCAGAAACAAACCACTATGTGGATGCGCCATGAAGGTGGTCATAATAAATGGCGCGATGGCAGCGGCCAGCTGAAAACCCAAAGCAATCGCTATGTTCTGCAACTGGGAGGCGATATCGCGCAGTGGAGCCAAAACGGCAGCGACCGCTGGCATGTTGGGGTCATGGCGGGATATGGCAACAGCGACAGCAAAACCATTTCCTCGCGAACCGGTTATCGTTCAAAAGCGAGTGTGAATGGATATAGCACTGGCCTGTATGCCACCTGGTATGCTGATGACGAATCGCATAATGGCGCGTATCTCGACAGTTGGGCGCAGTACAGCTGGTTTGATAACACAGTGAAAGGGGATGATTTACAAAGTGAATCCTATAAATCAAAAGGATTTACCGCTTCACTGGAAGCTGGATACAAACACAAATTAGCTGAATTTAATGGCAGTAAGGGAACGCGTAATGAATGGTATGTTCAGCCGCAAGCACAGGTTACCTGGATGGGAGTCAAAGCCGATAAGCACCGCGAAAGCAATGGGACTCTCGTTGATAGCAGCGGTGACGGCAACATTCAGACTCGACTTGGTGTAAAAACCTGGCTGAAGAGTCATCATAAAATGGACGACGGTAAATCCCGCGAGTTCCAGCCATTTGTGGAAGTGAACTGGTTGCATAACAGTAAGGATTTCAGCACCAGCATGGATGGCGTGTCAGTCACTCAGGATGGCGCCCGAAATATTGCCGAGATAAAGACGGGTGTTGAAGGACAGCTAAATGCCAACCTGAATGTCTGGGGAAATGTGGGCGTTCAGGTTGCTGATAAGGGATATAATGACACCTCTGCAATGATTGGCGTTAAGTGGCAATTCTGATCTGAATAATAAGTAAAAGGAGAGAGCCGAATGGGTACCAATTCGGCTCTCTGTGTCATTTTCTTGCAGTCAGCTTTTCCTGCCAGAGTGAAGACAAGCAGATTAAGCTGGCGCACAAGATTTAATCAAGGTGTGTTCAATGGCTTCGCATGATTTGAGTGTTTTTTTGGAAGAGTTCGGCGCAACGGTTAATTTGACGTTGCCTGGTATTGTGTCCGAAAAAGAACGGCTTTTACTCAAGCTGCTAATGGAGGGGATGTCGGTTACAGAAATCTCACAGTACAGAAATCGCAGTGCAAAGACAATTTCACATCAAAAGAAGCAGTTGTATGAGAAATTAGGCATCCAGAGTGATATTACCTTCTGGCGGGATATCTTTTTTCAGTATCACCCGCAGGTAACCACTGCTACGGGAAATAAAAATAAAATTTATCTTCCTGACAACCGTTGTCACCATATTGTCACACCTGAAGCCATCAGTCTGGCGCTGGAAAACCATGAATTCAAACCGTGGATCCAACCGGTATTTTGTGCTCAGACAGGGGTACTGACAGGTTGTGAAGTGCTTGTTCGTTGGGAACATCCGCAAACGGGAATCATCCCGCCGGATCAATTTATTCCTCTGGCGGAGTCATCTGGTCTTATCGTTATAATGACCCGCCAGTTGATGAAACAGACTGCGGATATTCTGATGCCGGTAAAACATTTGCTGCCGGACAATTTCCATATTGGTATCAACGTCTCGGCGGGCTGTTTCTTGGCTGCGGGATTTGAAAAAGAGTGTCTGAACCTGGTTAAGAAATTAGGTAACGATAAAATCAAGCTGGTTCTTGAGCTGACGGAACGTAACCCTATTCCGGTAACGCCAGAAGCCAGAGCGATATTTGATAGCCTTCATCAGCACAACATTACCTTTGCGCTGGATGATTTTGGTACGGGTTATGCGACCTATCGTTACTTGCAGGCGTTCCCGGTCGATTTTATTAAGATCGATAAGTCATTTGTGCAAATGGCGAGCGTGGACGAAATCTCCGGTCATATTGTCGACAACATTGTCGAACTGGCGCGTAAACCTGGTCTGAGTATCGTGGCTGAAGGGGTGGAAACTCAGGAACAGGCGGACTTAATGATCGGTAAAGGCGTTCACTTTTTGCAGGGCTATTTGTATTCTCCGCCAGTACCGGGTAATAAATTTATCTCTGAATGGGTAATGAAAGCAGGTGGTTGATCTAAACCGCTATTCACAACGCATCGGGAGGTTGAGTGGTATCAATTCTCCCGATGCAGTAGATCCTGATAGATCCCCGTTAATATGCCATTTGGCGCAAATTGTTTTTTAATCCACTGCGTCACCTGACCCGTAGCAGAATGCTGAGTCGCCAGTAACATGCGCGAATCCTGGCGCGGATTATGGATTTGTCGGGTAACCAGCAGGGATTGCGTCATCGCCTCACGGACCATGTAATCCGGCAAAAAACCAATCCCTTCACCTAAAATCTGGCACTGACATTTGGTATTGAAATCTGGCACCAGAATCGACTCCTGCCCATGCAGCAACCAACCTACTTTTTTATTAATCGTATGCGCGGTGTCCTCCACCATAATATTAGGGTAAAGACGCAACTGACTTTCAGCGATCGGTTCTGGCATAAAGGCCAGTGGGTGATCCGGGGCAATGGCAAAAGCCCAGCGAATCGCGCCAATTTCAGTGTAATCAATACCGCCACCGTCCAGCAGCGTGTCGGGTGCGCCGATGGCGATATTCGCCTGATTATTGATAATCGCATCCCAGACGCCGTTATACACTTCGGTCGTCACGGTAATCTGGCAGGTAGGAAACTGCTTTTTCAGCACCTGTAATAAGCGTGCGGTGTGTTTGGGCGTATAAAGTAGCTGATTAATACAAATGCGCACGCGCGCTTCTATGCCCTGAGAAATAGTATCGATACTGCGTTTGATGGCGTGAAAATCATTCAGCAGGTCGGTAGCTTTGCGGAAAAAATAACGCCCGGACTCGGTTAACTCAATGCTGCGGGTGTTACGAGTGAACAGCACCACATCCAGCCCCGTCTCCATACGCTTGATGGTGTAGCTAATGGCGGAAGTGGTTAAACCCAACTCTTCTGCCGCTTTACTGAAGCTGCCAAAACGCGCAGCGGTAGTAAATGCCAACAGATTCTCTTCGGTAAAAATTGAGTTCATTAAACCATTCCCGCCATTATCTACTATGAATTTCTCCAGCTATGACTGTAGAGGTATCGGTTAAAGATAGATAATCATTTTTGAATAACTTTTAATACCCGTCGCGTTTAGTCGTCGCTTCGCTTAATTTTTGTCCGCCATATTCTGAAATTATCCCCACGCAGTTACCCGCCAGAAAACCCAGTAACGTTACCGTCCAGTTCATCCCGCTGGCAAAAAACAGCGTCATGCCGAGAAAGCCACCGGGAATAAATGACAGTAACCAGAAACGCCCTTGCCAGACCACCACCGCCGAGAAGGGTACAGTCGTAATCACGCTCGCCCAGAACGCGGACAGCCCACTCACCGAGGCCAGCCAACCGGCAGCCAGTGCGGCGAAAAACGCCCACACCATCCCGGAATAGTTAACCGCCAGGCTTCTGATAAACCCCGATTTACCGCCGCCTGCGGCATAAAAACTGCAAAAGGCGACGAAGCCTGTCGTTCCTAATAATTCCCATCCCTGAGAAAGCCCAACATGTGAAGACACTAACTGCCAAAGTCCTGCACAAACACCGACGGTTATACCCGTTGCAGTGAGTCCGTTCATCTTGTTCCCCTCTGGTTAGACATGGACGAAAGCTGCGCTTACATGTGCAGACTATAGAGAAATAAAACCTGATTGAGTGAAAGGGTATCGGGTCAAAGAAACAAATATTGCACTACCGCACACTGCGAAAAGATTGTTGAACATCATTCAACAAAAAGGCGAAATACGGCGAATTAAATTTAAGCGGGTTCTTTTATCAGATTATCGTTGCTATTCTCAATTCATCGAAAACAGCCACAAAAACCAGGGGAATGTGAATGACTATAAAAAATCTACCTGCCGACTATTTATTGGCTGCACAACAGGGCGATATCGATAAAGTAAAAACCTGTCTTGCGCTGGGTGTCGATATTAATACCTGCGATCGCCAGGGGAAAACGGCAATTACGCTGGCAAGTTTATATCAGCAATATGCTTGCGTTCAGGCATTAATTGATGCCGGGGCGGATATTAATAAACAAGACCTGACATGTTTAAATCCTTTTTTAATGAGCTGCCTGAACGGTGATTTAACGCTGCTACGAATTATTTTACCGGCTAAACCAGACCTTAATTGTGTCACCCGTTTTGGCGGTGTCGGCCTGACGCCTGCCTGTGAAAAAGGCCATTTAAGTATTGTAAAAGAGCTTTTGGCACATACAGATATCAACGTTAACCAGACCAACCATGTTGGCTGGACGCCGCTACTGGAAGCGATTGTGCTTAACGATGGCGGGATTAAACAGCAGGCGATTGTCCAGCTATTGCTGGAACACGGGGCCAGCCCGCACATGACGGATAAATATGGCAAAACGCCGCTGGAACTGGCGCGGGAACGGGGCTTTGAAGAGATTGCGCAGTTACTGATTGCCGCAGGCGCATAACCCGGGAGGCTTGCTATCAACACACCAGAAAGACGGTGTGTGTGGGCGCTAACTGCGGATGCGGATTTTCTGGCGCAGCGGGGGAAAGGACAGGTTGAACAGGTCTTTGCCAGAGCGGTAAATATCGCACTCCCGGCTCGCCAGCAGTTGCTGACGCTGCTTTGTGAAGAGTACGACAATGCGCCAAACAGTTGTCGGTTGGCACTCACTCACTTTGATGGCCTGTTCCGACATGGTGATAAGGTTCAGTTTGACGATCAAGGCATTACGGTTGGTCAACATCTTCATATAGAGATGAGTCGATGTCAGCGTTGGCTGTCCCCAACCTTGCAAATGACCGCTCTGAATTTTCACCTTATCGCCTGGCAACAGTGGCACGACATTATTCATCAGCACCTGGGGGAAAATGAAACCCTGTTTAATTATCACGGCGATAATCCGTTTTATCAGGCATTAAATAAAGAATTACATATTAAACGACGGGCAGTTATTCAGGCAGTAAACGATAAACAAAATATCGCCTTAGCAGTCGCCAGTATGATGGGCTTAGGGATTGGCCTTACGCCATCAGCCGACGATTATTTAACAGGACTGGCGCTTATTTTATTTATATCCGGGCATCCGGCGGAAAAATACAAAGAGGAATTTTATCTCGGTCTGCAACGCGGCAAAAATAATACCACGTTATTAAGTGCCATAACGCTGGAAGCCGCATTACAACAACGCTGCCGGGAAAATATTCATCGTTTTATACACGACATTATTTATGACATCCCTGGGAACGCAACTCAGGCAATAGAAAAAATTAAACATATTGGCTCCAGTTCCGGCTGCGACATGCTGTATGGCATGGCCGATGGTTGTGCGCTGAGCCAAACCTACGGAGGGAATTATGTCAGTTAAAATAGTCATTAAACCGAATACCTATTTTGATTCTGTCTCGCTGATGTCTATCTCCACGCGTGCAAATAAACTCGACGGCGTCGAGCAGGCATTTGTGGCGATGGCGACCGAAATGAACAAAGGTGTACTGAAAAATTTAGGGCTGCTGACGCCGGAGCTGGAACAGGCGAAAAACGGCGACCTGATGATTGTCATCAACGGCAAAGCGGGCGCGGACAACGAGCAGTTGCTGGTGGAGATTGAAGAGTTGTTCAACACCAAAGCGCAAAGCGGCTCGCACGAGGCGCGTTACGCCACGATTGCCAGCGCCAAAAAGCATATCCCGGAAAGTAACCTGGCAGTGATTTCGGTCAACGGCCTGTTTGCTGCGCGCGAAGCGCGTCAGGCGCTGCAAAACGACCTTAACGTGATGCTGTTTTCCGATAACGTCTCGGTTGAAGATGAACTGGCGCTCAAGCAGCTGGCCCACGAAAAAGGGCTGCTGATGATGGGGCCAGACTGCGGCACGGCGATTATCAACGGCGCGGCTCTCTGTTTTGGTAACGCCGTGCGTCGCGGCAACATCGGTATTGTTGGCGCATCCGGCACCGGCAGCCAGGAACTGAGCGTCCGTATCCATGAATTTGGCGGCGGCGTTTCGCAACTGATTGGCACTGGCGGGCGCGACCTGAGCGAGAAAATCGGCGGCCTGATGATGCTCGACGCTATCGGGATGCTGGAAAACGATCCGCAAACTGAAATCATTGTGCTTATCTCCAAACCGCCAGCGCCTGCGGTGGCCCGCAAAGTGCTGGAACGTGCGCGCGCCTGCCGCAAGTCGGTAGTGGTCTGCTTCCTCGGTCGTGGCGAAACGCCGGTTGACGAGCAGGGACTCCAGTTTGCCCGCGGCAGCAAAGAAGCGGCGCTGAAAGCAGTGATGCTCTCCGGCGTGAAACAGGAACATCTCGACCTGCATACCCTGAACCAGCCGTTGATTGCGGATGTGCGTGCGCGTCTGCAACCGCAGCAGAAATACATTCGTGGCCTGTTCTGCGGCGGCACGCTGTGTGACGAAACCATGTTCGCGGTGATGGAAAAACACGGCGATGTCTACAGCAACATTCAGCCCGATCCTGAATTCCGCCTGAAAGATATCAACCGCAGCATCAAACACACCTTCCTCGACTTTGGCGATGACGACTTCACCAACGGCAAGCCGCATCCAATGATTGACCCCACCAACCGCATCAGCCGCTTGATCGAAGAAGCGCGCGATCCAGAAGTGGCGGTGATCGTGATGGATTTTGTGCTCGGATTTGGATCGCATGAAGATCCGGTTGGCTCCACCATCGAGGCGATCAAAGAAGCGAAAGCGATCGCCGCTGCCGAAGGCCGTGAGTTGATCATTCTCGCTTATGTGCTGGGCACCGATCTCGATACGCCATCGTTAGAACAACAAAGCCAGATGCTGCTTGATGCCGGAGTGATTCTGGCCAGCAGCAGCACCAATACCGGATTGCTGGCGCGTGAATTTATCTGCAAAGGGGAGGAAGCCTGATGAGCCAGTCACTGTTTAGCCAACCGTTGAATGTTATTAACGTCGGCATCGCCATGTTTAGCGATGACCTGAAAAAGCAGCATGTAGAAGTGACCCAACTCGACTGGACGCCGCCGGGGCAGGGCAATATGCAGGTGGTGCAGGCGCTGGACAACATTGCCGATTCACCGCTGGCGGACAAAATCGCCGCCGCTAACCAGCAGGCGCTGGAGCGCATTATCCAGTCGCATCCGGTGCTGATAGGTTTTGATCAGGCGATTAACGTGGTGCCAGGCATGACGGCGAAAACCATTCTTCACGCCGGGCCGCCGGTTACCTGGGAAAAAATGTGCGGCGCGATGAAAGGCGCGGTCACCGGAGCGCTGGTGTTCGAAGGGCTGGCAAAAGATCTCGATGAGGCGGCTGAACTGGCGGCTTCCGGGGAGATCACCTTCTCGCCGTGCCACGAGCATGACTGCGTGGGATCGATGGCGGGCGTCACCTCGGCCTCGATGTTTATGCACATCGTAAAAAACAAAACCTACGGCAACGTCGCTTACACCAACATGAGCGAGCAGATGGCGAAGATTTTGCGTATGGGCGCCAACGACCAGAGCGTGATTGACCGCCTCAACTGGATGCGCGATGTGCAGGGGCCAATGCTGCGCGACGCGATGAAAATTATCGGCGAGATCGATCTGCGCTTAATGTTGGCGCAAGCGCTGCATATGGGCGATGAATGCCATAACCGTAATAACGCCGGGACGACGTTGCTGATTCAGGCGCTGACGCCGGGGATTATTCAGGCAGGTTATTCCGTCGAGCAACAGCGCGAAGTGTTTGAGTTTGTTGCCAGCAGCGACTACTTCTCCGGCCCGACGTGGATGGCGATGTGTAAAGCGGCGATGGATGCGGCGCACGGCATCGAATACAGCACCGTGGTGACCACCATGGCGCGTAACGGCGTCGAGTTCGGCCTGCGGGTCAGCGGATTACCGGGGCAATGGTTTACCGGTCCGGCGCAGCAGGTCATCGGCCCGATGTTTGCCGGTTATAAGCCGGAAGATTCGGGGCTGGATATCGGCGACAGCGCCATCACTGAAACCTACGGCATTGGCGGATTTGCTATGGCGACCGCGCCCGCAATCGTCGCGCTGGTGGGCGGTACGGTGGAAGAGGCTATCGATTTCTCCCGTCAGATGCGCGAAATCACCCTTGGCGAAAACCCCAACGTCACCATTCCGCTGCTCGGTTTTATGGGCGTGCCGTCGGCAATCGACATCACCCGCGTGGGTAGCAGTGGCATTCTGCCGGTGATCAACACCGCCATCGCCCATAAAGATGCGGGCGTCGGCATGATTGGCGCGGGCATTGTGCATCCACCATTCGCCTGCTTCGAGAAAGCCATTCTTGGCTGGTGCGAACGTTACGGCGTCTGACTTACATGTTTATGCCGGATGCGGCGTGAACGCCTTATCCGGCCTACGGATGGCACGAGAATTTGTAGGCCTGATAAGCGTAGCGCATCAGGCAGTCTGGCGTTGGTCATAACCCCATCACCCTCTGTAGCGGACATAACAACATGAAAGAACTTGTGGTCGTTGCCATTGGTGGCAACAGCATTATCAAAGATAACGCCAGCCAGTCGATTGAGCATCAGGCGGAGGCGGTGAAAGCCGTCGCCGATACGGTGCTGGAAATGCTGGCTTCCGATTACGACATTGTGCTGACCCACGGTAACGGGCCGCAGGTCGGGCTGGATTTACGCCGTGCGGAGATTGCCCACGAGCGCGAAGGGCTGCCCTTAACGCCGCTGGCGAACTGTGTGGCGGATACGCAAGGCGGCATTGGCTATCTGATCCAACAGGCGCTGAACAACCGACTGGCGCGTCACGGCGAGAAAAAAGCCGTCACCGTGGTGACTCAGGTGGAAGTGGATAAAAACGATCCGGGTTTTGCTCATCCCACCAAGCCCATCGGTGCATTCTTCAGTGAAAGCCAGCGTGACGAACTACAAAAGGCAAAACCTGACTGGCGTTTTGTTGAAGATGCCGGACGCGGCTATCGCCGCGTTGTCGCCTCGCCGGAACCGAAACGTATTGTCGAAGCACCAGCCATTAAGGCGCTGATCCAGCAAGGCTTTGTGGTGATTGGCGCAGGCGGCGGTGGAATTCCTGTGGTGCGCAGCGAAGCAGGGGATTACCAAAGCGTGGACGCGGTTATCGACAAAGATCTCTCCACCGCGCTACTGGCTCGCGAAATTCACGCCGACATTCTGGTGATCACCACCAGCGTCGAAAAAGTCTGTATTCACTTTGGCAAGCCGCAGCAGCAGGCGCTGGATCGCGTAGATATTGCCACCATGACCCGCTATATGCAGGAAGGGCATTTCCCGCCCGGCAGCATGTTGCCAAAAATCATCGCCAGCCTGACATTCCTGGAACAGGGCGGCAAAGAAGTGATTATCACCACGCCGGAATGCCTGCCCGCGGCGCTGCGCGGTGAAACGGGCACCCATATTATTAAAACGTAAGGACGTAAGATGAAAGAAAGCAATAGCCGCCGTGAGTTTCTGAGCCAGAGCGGTAAGATGGTGACCGCCGCTGCGCTGTTTGGTACCTCTGTGCCGCTCGCCCATGCGGCGGTTTCTGGCACTACAAACTGCGAAGCGAACAACACCATGAAAATCACTGACCCGCATTACTATCTCGACAACGTGCTGCTGGAAACTGGATTTGACTACGAAAATGGCGTGGCGGTGCAGACCCGCACGACGCGCCAGACCGTGGAGATTCAGGACGGTAAAATTGTTGCCCTGCGCGAGAACAAGCAGCATCCGGACGCCACGCTGCCGCACTATGACGCTGGCGGTAAGCTGATGCTGCCCACCACCCGCGACATGCATATTCATCTCGACAAAACCTTTTACGGCGGGCCGTGGCGCTCGCTCAATCGCCCGGCAGGCACCACCATCCAGGATATGATTAAGCTCGAGCAGAAAATGCTGCCGGAGCTGCAACCCTACACTCAGGAACGGGCGGAGAAACTGATCGATTTATTGCAGTCGAAAGGTACCACCATTGCCCGCAGCCACTGCAATATCGAACCGGTTTCCGGCCTGAAAAATCTGCAAAATTTGCAGGCGGTGCTGGCGCGACGTCAGGCGGGCTTCGAGTGTGAAATTGTCGCCTTCCCGCAGCACGGTTTGCTGCTGTCAAAATCGGAACCCTTAATGCGCGAAGCGATGCAGGCGGGGGCGCATTACGTCGGCGGGCTGGACCCAACCAGTGTTGATGGCGCGATGGAAAAATCCCTCGACACCATGTTCCAGATTGCGCTGGACTACGACAAAGGCGTCGATATTCACCTGCACGAAACCACGCCGGCGGGCGTGGCAGCCATCAATTATATGGTTGAAACGGTGGAGAAAACGCCACAGCTGAAAGGCAAACTGACCATCAGTCACGCCTTTGCGCTGGCTACGCTCAACGAACAACAGGTAGATGAACTGGCGAACCGGATGGTGGCGCAGCAAATTTCTATCGCCTCGACGGTGCCGATTGGCACGCTGCATATGCCGCTCAAACAGCTACACGACAAAGGTGTAAAAGTGATGACCGGCACCGACAGCGTTATCGACCACTGGTCGCCTTACGGCCTGGGCGACATGCTGGAAAAAGCCAATCTCTACGCACAGCTCTATATTCGCCCTAACGAGCAGAATTTATCCCGCTCGCTGTTTTTAGCCACTGGTGATGTATTGCCGCTGAATGAAAAAGGCGAGCGTGTGTGGCCAAAAGCGCAGGATGATGCCAGCTTTGTGCTGGTGGACGCCTCCTGTTCTGCCGAGGCGGTGGCGCGTATCTCGCCGAGAACGGCAACGTTCCATAAAGGACAACTGGTGTGGGGGAGTGTGGCAGGTTGATACGCATTTGATATGTCTGCAACGGTGAATAGTAAGAGATTTAAGCCCCAGGGAGTGGGGCTGCTTGGATATGGGGTTGTTGGCCTTGATTCTCCTGAGCCGGAGACATTGTGTGTGGCACCGCTAACCACACAGTAAACCTTACGAGCTGCCTTAAGCATCCGGCAACGCATAACACTTCACCGGTTTACCGTCTTTCATTTCCACCAACATGCGGCTGGTCTGCAACGGCTTGTCCAGCATATTTTGCTGGAATTGGTCGAACGCCATGCGGGCTTCCTTAATTGCGACTTTTTGCGGCATTAAGCGGTTACTGCTCCATTTTCGCAAAATGACTTTATTGGCGCTGGTGGTATTCGCCTGTTCCGCTACGGCGCCGATGCTATCAATTCGTGACTGTAATTGTTTTTCTACCTTGCTGATAACCGTATCGAACTGCGCATAATGATGTTCTATAGCCTGCTGACGGCGTTCTACCAGCATCGTCTGACCCTCACTATGGCTGACCAGATGTAATGCTTGCCCGCGTACTCTCATCGCTAAATCCCACTCCATCGTCCGTTCTTCAATAATTTTTTGTTGCGCCTGAATTTTACTGGTGATGGTTGCGCTACTGAAAAAACTGCCGTCATTTATAGAGGCTACCTTCTCGCCAGCAAAGGCAATATCCGTCAGCAGATGATCCTGGAGTGTTGAAAAATCCTTTTCGATAGCTTCAAGTATTTGCCGTATTTCTGGCGAAGATTGCCCCTCAATGACGACAGGCGTGATTTGCTGTAAATACTGAATAGCGCCGACAATTTCAGATTTGCGGGCATTGTTCTGGAACGCAGAAATCTCCCGAATACTTTCAATTATCTGCGTCAGTTTATTGCTGATATCTGCCAGATGTTTTTGTGCTAGTATCGCCGAAGCGACATTCAGTAATATGCTGGTGTTGACTAATTGATTCAGTTTGTCAGGGTTCAGCAAAACTGCGTGCGCTTTAATTCCTTTTTCCCCGAGACTGAAGCCACGATATCCCGAGCTATCTTTCACTTTCGCCAGTGCGCCATCAATAATGACTTCCATATAGTGATGACTGGCGATATGGGCGGCGGTGGCGAGCGAAGGAAGCGTCTGTAAGAGTGGGCCTAACCGTGAAATTTCAGTAATGTCATGCCGTACCAGAGTGTCGGGGTGGGTAATTTCATTTAAAGCGATAGACGATACAGTTAAAACGTGCTGCGACTTTTCATTTTCAAACACCCAGCGATTGTCATAGTTTGCGGTTGACATTGCCGTTGATGATACCGATTCGCTCAGACGGTGATGGCGGGAATTTTTTAAGCGAATCCAGGCAATTTGCACTACACAGGGCAAGGTGATTCGGAACGCCGGGTTGGAAATATCATAAGCGGTATATAAACCGGTGAGGGCTAACCCGACAGGACCGGTGAGAACGCCCAACACGCGACCTATCCCCAGACCCGCAATTAGCGGGAGTGCCTTCCCCGTGGCGATCTGCGCCAGACCGCTTGCTACCATTGCCGCACGTTGCAAAAGTGGCAGCTCCATACGTGACAACTTATCCAGGCTAATACTGGTGTTAATTCCCATATCACGGAGAAGCTGACGGCGATCGTCATCTGACATTTTGTTCCAGGATGACGCGAAAACGGCATCGATAATCAGTGATTCTTTTTCTTTTACCGGGGCATTTTTCGCGACTTTAATTTTCAGATGGCTGGCGACATCGTCAACAATTTCGCTATAGCTAACGCCATTGCGTCGGAACAGATTCATTACGGTGTTACCGCCAAAATGTTGCAGTTCGCGAATCAGCAAACGCAATGTTTCCTCATCAACAGCTTCGCTATTTTTACCATCGCGCAAGGCCTTTTTAACGCGGTCAGACTGGGAAAAATTAAATTTCCCGTCTGGGGTAATGTAATCAATCAGCAGATCGATATCGTTTTTGTCGGCGTTCAGTAGCAGAGCAACCAGCGTTTCGTCGCCCTTAATGTCAATCTCACTCATTTAATTGTCTCGTTGAATAGTGACTGGACGTTATTAGAAGCAGCGCGCCCTACGAAAAAGTTTCATACGTAAGTCTGGCGGTGAAAAAAATAAAATCCCCAATCTTTGTGCCATAAAGCATAAATTCTGTGAATTATTTTCACCAAGCAGTTTAAATTTCTTACGTATGCGTGTGATCAATGTTTTTGTGAGATATATAACGTTTTATTGATGTAAAAATCGAGACTTTTCCTATAATGAGCGGGCGATTTTTTTTCCTTGCTGGTGATGTTCTGCCCTGCAAATTTCTTTTCCTTCACTCAAGGTATTTAGATGTTTTCGCTGACTTCGTTCCTCGACACGTTAACCTCTGTTAATCCAGAAAATGTGCCGATTTATGTCGCTATTGTGGTTGGGGTTTTGTTGTTGGGTTTCATTGTCCGTTACGCTATTCCTTCATTTAGGGTTTCAGCGCGCTTTAAACAAAAAGCGAAAGCAATTCGGCAACTTGGCAATGAAAAACCGGCACAACAACTCGAAAAATTAGACGCGTTATTCTCTGATAAATTTTTTGCGCATCCCTGGCGCGAATTTAAAGAGTCTCTACATCGTCAGTTTGAGTTTGACGAAAACAGCGGGCAAAAAAAAATTAGCGCCATCCGCTCAACGGCTCCGTCGTCAGCATGGTTTACGGAACCGTTATTAGTCGAAATTCCTCTCTATACGGAAGCGTTTAAACATCTCCCTGGCATCCTGACCGGAATTGGGATCATCGGCACCTTTTCGGGACTGATGATTGGTTTGCACCATTTTGACCCCAGCACGCCAGAGCAGGTCAGCGCCAGCGTCGCTAACCTTTTACGCGACGTTCTGTATGCGTTCTTAGGTTCGGCGTTTGCTATTACGTTCTCCATTCTGGTCACCATGTTTGAAAAGTGGCGACTGGCGCAATGCTATAAAAACCTGGAACTTCTTACCGCCAGCATTGACCAGCTTTTTGAGGGCGGCGTCGGTGAAGATTACCTTTCGCAACTTCTTTCCAGTACTAAAGAAAACACCACCCATGCGCGGCAACTTAAGGATGGTCTGGTCACTGACCTGCGTGAAATGCTGCAAAACCTGGTGGATAGCCATGTGCGGGAAAATCAAAAGCTGGCAGAGACATTATCAACAACATACCGCGAGTCAGGCCAACAGTTTGCTGAACAGGTCAGTGGTGCTATCGAAACCAGTCTGAAAAATCCGCTGGATAAAATTGCTGGTGTGGTGCAAACCGCCTCCGGTGACCAGAGCCATCGTGTGCAGTCGATGCTGGAGAACGTCCTGACCGCCTTTATGAGCAAAATGGATAACACCTTTGGTCAGCAATTCACCACCATGCAGGAGATGATGGGGCGTTCTGTGGAAGCCATTCAGTCTATGCAAAGCGGCTTCTCAACGTTGTTGCAGGATATGCGTCAGGCCGGGGATGACTCACGTCAGGGCAGCGCGCAACTGATCTCTCAACTGTTAAGCGAAATGAAAAGCGGTCAGCAGGAGATGCAGGCTGGGATGAATGAGATGCTGCGCAGCTTGCAGGAATCCGTTGCCCGTATTGGCGCAGAAGGTGAGGGCGCGGGCGAACGGATGGCGCAACAACTGGAAAAAATCTTTGCCGACAGCGAAGCGCGTGAAAAAGCGATGGCGGAACAGATGCGCGCGTTTATTGAGGCTATCCAGTCCAGTGTTCAGCACGGGCAAAATGAAACCATGGAGAAAATGGCGGCTTCCGTGGATACGCTTGGCAGCCATATGGCGACGCTCTTTGCACAACTGGAAAATGGTCAGCAGCAACTTAATCAGCAGCAAAACCAGGCGCAAAATTTGCTGATAGGCAATATGAGCAAAGGTGTCGAAACGCTGACGCAAAACCTGGCGGGTGTATTCAGCCAACTGGAGTCTGGGCAAAAACAGATGAGCCAGACTCAGGAACAGGGGCAACGCGTGTTGCATGAAGAAACTCAGCAGCTTCTGGCACGTAGCGAAGCGCGTGAGCAGGCGGCGGCTGAGCAACAACAACAGTTTATGGCGTCGTTACAGCAAACCATGCATTCCGGTCAGGATGCCCTGCGAGAGAAAATGACCAGCGGTATCGATCACCTGGGTAGCCAACTTGGCAACCTGTTTGGGCAACTGGAAGAAGGTCAGAAGTCGCTCAGTCAGCAACAGCAATCGGCGCAGAGTGCGTTACAACAGGAAGCGCAGCGAATCATTGGTCAGCTTGAAAGTCAGGTTGAGTCGCTGATGCAGATGCTGCGTGAACAGCAATCTGCTTCTGGCGATCTGCTGCAACGGATGGCGCAAAACACCACGCGCCATCTGGAAGAGATACAAACAGGAGCCGATAAAATGCGCGTGGCTGCCGACCGCTTTGAAGCTGCGGGCGATCGTGTTGCTGAGGCTAATCAGTTAACTGCTGAGGTGCTCAATGGCACGCAACAGGCGGGACGCACGCTTTCCAGTGCCAGCGCGGAGTTGGGGGCATTGATTGCCGATTATCGTAATACCCGTGAAGTCGTGGCGAATGCCATAACGGCACTCGAAACGCTGATTAACCGTAGCCATGATGAACAATCATCCCGCAGCCGTTTTGTTGATGATCTGAAAGCGTATTCGGAACGCCTGCAACAATATAACCGTGAGGCTCAGGAGTTCCTGCATAACATTGCCGAGGTGATGGGAACCAGTTTTGAATCCTTTACGACTGGGGTGGAAAACGGCCTGAATCGTTCACTGCAGGAGATGGATACGCAGCTGACTAAAGCCGCGGGAGCCTTAAGTTCTTCGGTTGAGATTATTGGTGAAAGCGTGGATACGCTGGAAACAGTACTCCGTCATCGTCGCGCGTAAGGAACAGGCTGATGTTTAACCGGGTATTTAATGGCAGGCAACGGCGCAGCGATGAAGCGGAAAAACCCTTCTGGATTTCCTATGCAGACCTGATGACCGCCATGATGGTGCTGTTTCTGGTGGTGATGGTGGCGTCACTTAGCTCTGTTACGCAGCGGATCCAGCAGGCGGAAGCGGGGGAGAAATCGCGCGGGCATGATATTGCTCGCCTGTGTGAAAAACTTGAGCTTCAGGCAAAGAATCTCAACAAGACGATTCAGGTTGACTGCCATGACAACCGTATCAGCTTTGGTGAAGCAGGGCGTTTTGAGCACAATCGCTTTGCGCTTAACGCCGAAGGATTACAGGCGCTACAGGATGTGGTGCCGTTAGTGCTGGAAGCGGCAAATAGCGATGAAGGCAAAAAATGGTTTAAGCAAATTGTTATAGAAGGTTTTACGGATACTGACGGTTCTTATCTCTATAACCTGCACCTTTCGTTGCAACGCTCGGAATGGGTGATGTGCAGTCTGCTGGATAGTAGAAGCGCGCTACAGCAAAAAATAACCTCGGAACAACAGGTTCAGATCCGCAAATTATTTCTGGCGGGTGGGGTTTCGTTTAACAATGCGAAAGAGAGCAAAGAAGCCAGCCGTCGCGTAGAACTGCGGATGCAATTCTTTGGTCTGAAAGACAAAAAGCACGACGAAAGCATGGATGTTGTTCCTGGCATTAGTCAGGAAACCTGTCAGTTGGGAGCCATGCAATGACTTGCGCTATTGAAAAACTGAAAACCCGTTTGCTGCCCTATCGGGAGCAGAACTTGCAGCCGACGGTAAGTCATGCTTTTCACTATCTTCAGCGCGTTATCGCGCAACTAGAGAGGAAGGTAGATGCTCGCGCGGTGCAGATGGTTCCCCCTCTGGAGAAACGCCGACAGGCCATTGCCCGGCTGCGTGCGGGGGATACGCCAAAGCCCTTCGAGTGGAAGATGATTTTTTTTGGTCTTAATGACGTGGCTGAAGGCGATCTGTTTGAAATTGCATTGATTGATGATGCAAAAAACTTCGCGAGGATTATCGCTGAAATTGAACAAAAAATTGCGCAGCAGCGGTTAACACGCCGCGAATGGCTGGCGTTATGTACCAGCTACTTTGGTCATTCCAGCGATACACCGGAAAAGAATCCGCAGTGGCTTCAGCTACGCACGCAGATTGCTCGCGGGTTTCAACAGCTAAAAGAGAGTGCGCCGCGTCAGATGTCCTGGATGTCGGTCATTGACACCTATAGCGATATTTTTACCGATAATGCAGGTTTTCTTCTCGGACAACAGCTTGGGCGTGGAGATATCACGGATATTTCGGTGCTGGAGAAAGTCGCACAAATTCCGCAAACCAGCTGGTTATGGCGCAAAATTGTTAACCACTTGGTCAATGAGATTTTTTGCCTGACTGACGATGATTTTCAGCAGAAAATTCATTCTATTATCGCCTTGAGCCGCCAGCTTACGCGGTTTAAAGATAATATTCTGGCAGCCACTCTGACCCGTTATTATCAGTCGGCTTTTAAACATCAAACACATTTCGAACTCAAGCAATTGGCCCTGGAATATTGGGGAAATCCGCAGTTAACCAGTCGTAATAAAAGCTGGCAGGTTCACGTTGAAAATCCCGTATTACTGATGGTGCAAGGCTGGTTCGCCAAAGACGATCTGAAACTGTTCTTTGAATTGCTGAAAGGTAATCGGGATGTTGACCATGCGCGCCTGTTCTACTGGCTACGTTTTGCCACCCAAATGAGCTATACGCGCATTGTGCTGGGCGAAGATGCGCTGCGATCCAAAGATGTCGATTATGTTGAATTCAGGGCGAAAAACGCAGGGCGATTAAGCCGCCTGCAAGGTTTTGGTTCACGCGATAACAACGCCATGATTATGCGCATTGGTGATTATCTGTTTGTCGAATTTTCGAAAGTGGGGGCGATGTATGCCTACCATATGGGGAATGCGCCCTTTAATCCGGAAACCGGCATTCTTGATATTGATTATGATCTGAAAGATAAGCGGAATAACCGCCGTAAAGTCCGGTTGCGTTTACCGCATTTATCGCCGGTATTTCTCTACTCACTCAACCGAATTGAGGGGTGGATGAGCCGATATGACGAAGAACTTCGTAAGCTGGGTATTGATTACGTTGCGGAAGATATAAATCAGTCTTCTGTCACTTTGGATATCTCCCGTTTCAATGCCTCAAAGACCATGAGTCGGTCAGTGCCTGCATCGTTACCTGAACGTGAAGTCAGTGATGCAAAGTCAGACCGGGAAGAGCAAATCAAAATCATCGCCTCCTCGTTAAAAGCCAAAAAAGGTCTCCCCGACCGGGAACAACAAATCCGGGAGATTATTCGTTCGGTCGATTGCAAAGTGATGGATAAACGAGGGCTTGGGGGCGCAATCCATATTCATTTCAATGAACCAGACCATGAAGCGGCGCAAAAATTACTCAGCCTTGGGTTTAAACCTGTGCTGGGTAAATTTACTTACTGGAGCAAATAGTGTTTAAAAAATTGTTGGGTAAATTTATTAAAGAGAATACTTCACTACCTGCTTCATTTGTGCCGCTGTATGTAATGAAAGAAGAGGGGTTTGCTTTCCCCTTTAGTCTTGCCGATAGCGAAGATAACTGGCCTGTCGCCTCATGCCTGGAACAGCTTCATGAGGAAGATTATGTTTCACACTGGTCTGATTGCTGGTTTCTTAGCTGGGATGATTTTTATCACATCCGGAAAAATGACGACTATGCCAGCAGTCTGGCGATTTTTGCTTTCCCCCCACAGCGCAATCTGACGGCTCATCTTGCTGCAACAGGAAGCATTAGCGATGACACTTTTCGCGTTTTCATTGATAAATGGACCCTACCTGATGACTATCGCCCCGTTGAGATAACCAGCACAGGAGCCAGCTTTTCCTCTGCGGAAGGCACCTTTGTGTTAAGTGAAGAGAACTGGCAGCTTCTGGACGCACTACACCAACTCAGATTGCAGCAGCGACAGACGCCGGGCGAAACGGTCAACCAAACCCGTTGGGCCAAAATACGGCGGCAGGCCAAAAAAGCAGGGGCAAAACTGGATGACTATCTCGCGAAAACGATCGTCATCAGGCCGGAATCGTTGCAGTTAAAACTGCGAAAATCGCTGGTGGTGGATACTCCGGTACTGGAAATTGAACCTGTTTTTGATGAGCAGCCTGCCAACTGGTTACAGAGTTTTGACCGTACGCAACAGGTACAGGATCGTTACCGTGTTTTAGGGGACGACGGTGTCTTAAACCATGTCATTCTTTCCCCTGAAGTCAAAGACGTCTTGACCTCCGTGCACGCTATTACGGGACGTCGCGTGGCGGGGGATGATGCGCTCTCATTTGTTCGCAACCCCTACACCTGGATTGGTGAAGAGGCGAGCCAGGTGCTCGATCCTGACGTTTATGAGCAGAATTTGCAGGACGCCGGGATCTACTTTTATGATTTCCGTCTGGAGCCGCAGATTGATGAAAACAGGCAAATTGCGGCGGTAACGCTTCTTCTCAGCCCCAGAACTGAGCAATCTGTGGCGGATGAAACCTATATCTTTAAACGTCCAGGTGAACTGGCGGCGTTGCTCTCTGAATTGGAGCAAAAGTTAGCGGCACAACTGCCCGCCGGAGTCTGGCAGGGTTACGATCTGGAGCTTTCCAGATTCAGCCAGGAAGAACTGCAAGGTTATCAGGCGTTGCTTGAAAACTGGCAGCACCAGGCGGCGGGAATGAATTTTACCCACGTCCTCGATCTGAACAAATACAGCGACCGGGTTATCGGGATCGGTGAATTTGAAAAAATAAGTTCGCCTTATCTGGTCAAAAGTGAAAGTGAAAAATGGCTTCCGGAGAACCTTGCGCAAGAGATGTGCGAGGCCATGTTCTCTGGCTGGGATCTCGATAATCATCAACATTTTCAGGAACTGGAAGAGCGGCTGGAAGAGGCAAAAGCCACGGATGCGCCGGAAGTCGCCATGCCCTGGAACGACAACCTTTTGCCCCGTGAAGAAGCAGAAATTTTCCACGATAAATGGAAAAAGAAAATCGACGGTGAAATAAATGATGGCGTAAGTAGTGAACCGGTCAGTCGTGCCGTTCTGCTGATAGAACAAAATATCGAGCAGGCGCTGTATGTTAAACAACGGCGGGATTCCTTGCTCGGCGCACATCAGGCAGAAGTCGAACTGCCGATGATCCTCAAAACGTCCATTCAGCTACGTGAACACCAGCGTAAAGGGGTAGCGTGGCTCCAGCAGTTGTATCTAAAGTCGCCAATAGAGACGGCGGGATGTTTACTCGCAGACGATATGGGGCTGGGTAAAACCTTACAGATTCTAACTTTTCTCATCTGGCATCGTGAACGTTTCCCGGATGCGCCTCCTTCGCTGATTGTTGCTCCGGTGTCGCTACTCGATAACTGGGAGCGCGAGGTTGGGAATTTCTTCCTGCGCGAGCAGGTGTCGATTTTAAAACTCTACGGTAATGAACTTAAGGCTAAGAAATGCGCGAAAGAGAGCATCCCTCAGGCGCTTAAAAGTAAGGGGATTAAGAACTTACTACAAAGTGACTGGGTGGGGGACGCGCATATTGTTCTTACCACCTATGAGACGTTACGCGATCAGGAATTTTCCCTGGCTCGCCAGCCCTGGTCCATAATGGTGTGCGACGAAGCGCAGAAAATTAAAAATCCGGCGGCATTAATTACCCAATCGGCAAAAGCCATTCAGGCACAATTTAAAGTCGCATGTACCGGAACTCCGGTCGAAAATACCCTTGTTGATCTGTGGTGTTTATTTGACTTCGTTCAACCGGGGTTGTTGGGGGCTTTAAACAATTTTGGTAAAGATTATTTACGCCCAATTGAGCAACAGAATGATAATGCTGTCCTCGAATCGCTACGTAAATTAATTGAACCGCAGACGCTGCGCCGCACCAAAGAAGAAGTGGCGAAAGACCTGCCGGAAAAGATTGAAGATCAACGCTGTAAACAGTTGAATATGCTGCCATTGCAACGGGAGCTCTATACCCACTCGGTTGCAAGCTGGCGAAACCAACAGGAGATCAGCGAAGGGCTGGATCAACGAGGCTCAGGTATGCTGGGGTTACTGCATCGCCTGAAACTTATTTGCGCATGGCCTTATTCCGTAAGTGCAGATTTGCGCTTACGGAACGATGCTCCGAAAGTAAAATGGCTGCTGGAGACATTAAACGCCATTCGCCAGTCATCTGATGACAAAGTGATTATTTTTACGGAACTGCGCGATATTCAACGAGAACTGCAACATCTGATTGTGCAGCATTTTGGCTTTAAGCCTTTTATTATTAATGGTGATACCAGCACCAAATCTGGCAGCGATCAAAATCGTCAGAGTCTGATCGATGCATTTCAATCAACGCCCGGTTTTAACATCATTATTTTATCCACCATCGCGGTTGGGTTTGGCGTCAATGTCCAGAAAGCAAATCATGTCATCCACTTTACCCGTTGCTGGAATCCGGCGAAGGAAGATCAGGCGACCGATCGGGCATACCGTATCGGGCAGCAGAAAGATGTTTACGTCTATTATCCGACGGTGCGTGATACTCAGTTAATGACTTTTGAAGAAACGCTGGATGAATTACTGAACCGACGCCGGGCATTGGCGAGAGATATGCTCAAAGGGGCAACCGATCTGACCGCCGCAGATTTTGAAGCAGTGCTGGCGGGTACTCCCCTGGCGTAGGGAATGCCATGGGCGAGTAAATCGACAGGGATTTGCTATTGCTTTATTAATGAACAACAAAGATATTTTGTGAATGTATAAGTTGACATTCATATGAAAAAAATCATAATTCCGTCATGTTCGCGTAGGGCAGTTTCTGTATCTTATGCATCGCACCAGGGCCTGACAGGAAATATGCTGTAAGGTTCGTATCAAAAAACCGCCATTAGCTCATCAGGAAGAGCAGACGACAACCAGGATTGTTGTATGGTACGGGGTTCGAGGCCTCGATGGCGGTCCAATTTCTCAATTGGGTTGGTTACAATTATCAGCTCACCGATGTGTCACTCCTTCATAAATCAGCCGTAGCGCAAAGACACCAATAATCGCACCAATAACCCGACTGGCAACGCGCTGCATACGCCCGTATGCACGACGCACGGCGGGTAAAGAAAACGCCTGACTAAGAAATACACGCCAGATAATAGATGCGAGCACAATCCCCGCCCAGGCCATAAACCGCGCCCAGGTCGGCGTTTCTGCGCTTAACGTCACTGAGAAGATACTGATAAAAAATAAAACTGTTTGTGGATTAGAGAGATCGGTAATGAGTCCACGGCGGAAAAATACATACCAGGGAGCATTAAGCGGCTGCTGTAATGCGCTCATCTGTGGTGTTGATTGTCGGCGCATGCTGTTCCAGGCAAACCATAAAAGATAAGCGCCGCCGACGATTTTAATGAGTGAGAAAATCTCTTCACACTGGGTAATGAGCGTCGCCATCCCAAACAATCCCAACCCGGAATAGATGGCATCGCCAAGCGCCACGCCAAGCCCGGTGAGTACACCTGCACGACGGCCTGAGGCCAGGCTGGTTTGTACCACGACAAAGAGATTTGCTCCCGGATTAAAAAAGGTGATGACGAACAGTCCGACGGTCAGGTAAACGGCGTGCAAGGGGTCCATAGTGATTTCACCCATAAATAAGCTGAATTAACTTCATCATATTTATAGTAAAAATGACTGAATGCGAGCGCGATCACAAAGGTTGTCGATCTAAGAGAGTGCCACCCGTACTGTGACAGGTGGCAAAGGGGTATCAGAAGAGATATTTCATGCCCAGCATTCCCTGGGTATCGCTGTAACCATTGTCACCCAACTGCTGGGCGACGTTGCCCCACAGTTGCAGACGCGGGGTAAGCTGACCTTCTACCCCCATTTTTAACTCGCCAATATTACGCGTGCCAGTAATTGCATCGCTGATGCCATCCATCTTCACGCTGTAATTGCGTGAGTTATAAATCCAGTTGGCTTCCACGAAAGGCTGGAAGGAACGGTCTTTATTATCATCGATGTGGTTATGGCCTTGCAGATACGCTTTCACCCCCAGACGCGTTTGCAGGTTGCCTTCGGTGCTGTCCTC
>NZ_VATN01000020.1:850-1728 GCF_005781105.1 Escherichia sp. E2586 | reverse complement strand
CTGATGTCCCGTGCGCTGCACGACCAGCTCAGTACGGAAGAAGGGCGTTCTGAAATGGTGGATGGCGTGACACATTTTGTTTCGGAACTGTGGCAGCCCACCGTGGCCAGTGCGGCTCCTGGCTCCACCCCGACCCCTGACGATAAAATCGACTGTCATAAACATCCCTCCTCACTGACTCAGTTACTCGCACAAAAAAAAGCCGCCTTTCTGGATGACCCTCTGGGAACGGCACTTAACCTGTTAAATCCGGTCGGTATGCTGGAAACCGCCTTTCAGGGAGTGAATGCGGTTACTGGTAGTATCAGTAATCTGTTCAAAGGTGATGACGAACCGCCCGCGGCGGAATATATCGCGGAAGGCGCGCGGGATGTGCGTATCAACAGCCAGCCGGCGGCACGCAGCGGGGCACGCTGCACCTGCGAGGCCAGGGTGGTGAATGAGCCGGGGGACGGGGAATTTGTATCACCGGATGTCCGCATTGGCGGTCCGTTACTGGTGGTCAGGGATATCAGAAGCGGCAAGTCGCAGATAACCCTGGTGGCAACCGTGGCGCTGATGTTACTTCGCCCGGGCAAAATGCTTTCTAAAATCGCCTGTTTTGCTGCCAGTATCGGGATGAGCATTCTGACGCAGAAGGCCACCACAGCCCTTCCGCATCCGGTCAATGCCGCCACCGGGGCCAAATACCTGGCCGATGACGATGACTTCGACTTCAGCCTGCCGGGCCACTTTCCGCTGGACTGGCAGCGCGTGTACAGCAGTCGTGACGAACGCACGGAAGGGATGTTTGGTCAGGGCTGGAGTGTGATGTATGAAGTGAGCCTCGTGCGCACGCCGGGTAACGCGGACGAAAACTGCATGACCTTTGTGTCGGG
>NZ_VATN01000020.1:0-766 GCF_005781105.1 Escherichia sp. E2586 | reverse complement strand
GCGCCAGCGGCTGAAAATGCTGGGCGACCGTAACAGCAACTGTCTGAATCTGTACTACGACGACCGGGGACGCATCACTGAAATCAGCGGCGAACAGCAGCGTCCGTGCATCCGTCTGTATTACGAACTGGCGGCGCATCCCCGGCGGGTGACACAGATTTATCAGCATTTCCCTGAGGCTGCTCCTTTACTGCTGCGTCGTTACAGCTATGACGAGGCCGGCCACCTGAACGGCGTGTACGACAGCACGGGGCACCTGCTGCGTGAGTTTGCTTACGACGAAAACCACTGCATGACGCTGCACCGCCAGCCCGGCGGCGAAGGATATTATTACCAGTGGGGCTGGTATGAAGGGCCGGATGATGCAGGCTGGCGCGTGACGGGCCACCATACCGACAGTGGTGCACGATACCGTCTGGACTGGCGGATGGCTGAACGTGTGGTATGCGTGACAGACGGGATGGGCCGGACCCGCTTTCATCAGTGGGATGCACAGAATCAGGTGACGGCGTACCAGGACGAAGCCGGGCAGGTGATGACGTTCCGCTGGAGCGACGAAGAACGACTGTTGCTGGGGATGACCGACGCTCAGGGCGGCAAATGGCGCTATGTGTATGACCGACTGGGGCATATCACGGAGACGCACGACCCGCTCGGGCGGGTGACACAGACACAGTGGCACCCGGTGTGGCACGAACCGGAAACGGAAGTGGATGCAGGGGGGAACAGCTGGCGCTGTGAGTACGATGAACGCGGCAATCTTCTT